>JAUWKK010000085.1 GCA_030614245.1 Planctomycetota bacterium
GCGGCCCCGGCGGCCGCAAGCCATCCCCGGGGGGCCGCGTGCCCCCCGCGGATGGGCGGGTAGACCCCCGACCGGCGGGGCACGACGGGCCCGATGACTTGCTCGACCCGCTCTTGGGCTACATCAAGAGCCGATTGAGAAAATGGGCAACGCCAACCGACAAGAAGGGCAACCCGACGATGTTCGGCCACGCGGCCTACGCCTGCTATATCCTCGCCCGCTCCGGGAGCCCGTCATACGCGTGGATGGCAGGCCTGGAGGAGACCCTCCGCCGCTGCGACAACACCGGGAAGAACCTGCCCGCAACGGCAAGATGCCACCTGGCCGCCGCATATCTTGCTTCAGGACAGAAGAAGGTTGCTAAAGATTTCATAGCTGGCGCGCGTTCGACGGCGAAGATCCGCCAAGCGGGCGGATATCTCGAGTCGCCCGTCCGCGAAGCTGCTGTTATGCTGCTCGTGCTGCTCGATCTCGAACCTGAATCCGCACAGGTCGCAGCGCTCGCCGAGCGGCTCAGGAAGAACCTCAAACTCGGCAGATGGGGCACGACGCAAGAGAACGCCTTCGCGCTGATGGCACTCGGTAAGTACGCGCGCAGGCTGGCAGGCGAGATCGATCCGGATGCAACCGTTACGGTGACGCTCCCCGACCGGACGCGGACATTCAAGGCGAAAGAGGGGCTGCACATTGACGATCTGAAGCCCGGCGCGCTCATCCGGGTGAAGTTCGAGGGCAAAGGCAGGATATTCGTATTCTGGAATGCCGAAGGTGTCCCGAGGAGCGGGAAGACCGACGAGAAAGACTCGGGGCTGGCGATCAGGCGAAGCTTCTACGAAGCCGACGGCAAGACGCTTGCCGATCCCGAGAGCATCGTCCAGGGCAGGCTCTACCAGGTGTCGCTCACGGTCCAGGCGAACCACGATCTCGCTAATATCGTGATCGCCGATCTGCTGCCGGCCGGCCTGGAGATCGAGAACACGAGCTTGTGTGGAACGGCGGAGTTCCGCAAGCATTTCAAGCATGGACAGTTGCGGGCCGAGCACGTCGAACGCCGCGACGACCGCCTGCTCGTCTTCGGGAGCACGTCGGGGGGCAGGCGGGAGTTCCGCTATCTCGTGCGAGCCGTGACCGCCGGCACGTTCGTCCTGCCCGCTGCCGAGGTCTCGTGCATGTACGATCCCGATCTCTACAGCGTCCACGGCGGAGGGAAGGTTTGCGTAAAACACCAATGAACAACAATATAAAAAAGGGGCTTGCGGGCCGGCTGCACACATGCGGAAAGCTCGCTGCCGCGACCTGCATCGTGATGATAATAGTTGCGGCGGTCTTGTGGGCGGTATATCCTTTCCCTCGCGAGCGTGTTGCGGAGGCTCAGGCGGGCGGTTCGGCGTTGATTCTCGATCGCCGCGGCGGATTGATCGCATGGCGGGTGGACGGCTCCGAGACGTGGCGGCTGCCGGTGAGCGTGGAAGACGTTTCGCCGTGGCTGGTGAAAGCGACGCTGGCGGCTGAGGACAAGCGTTTTCATTCGCATCACGGGGTCGATCCGCTGGCGCTGGCCCGCGCGGCGTGGCTGAATGTCTCGCACGCACGGCGCCTGTCAGGCGCATCGACGATAACGATGCAGGCCATCCGCCTGCTGTGGCCGAAACGGCGAACGTATCCCGCAAAGGCAGTTGAGGCGTTCCGTTCGCTGCAAGTCGAGAGCTTTTCCACGAAAGACGATATCCTCCAGCTCTATTTCAATATCGCACCCTATGGCGGCAACGTCGTTGGAGCCGGGGCGGCCGCGCGCCGGTATTTCGGCAAGAGCTGCGCGGAGCTTTCGCTCGGCGAGGCGGCGTTGCTGGCCGGCATTCCGCAGCGGCCCGCGCGGTTCAATCCCCGAAAGCATCTCGATAACGCCGTCAAGCGCAGGGAGTTCGTCTTCGAGCGAATGCTCGCGCTTGGAGTTGCGAGCGAGGAGCAAGTTCGTGCGGCCCAACGCGAGCGGATCACGATCCGCAGATCGCCATGCATTACTGATGCTCCGCGATTTGCCGATTTTGTCTTGAACGAATGCAAGGTCGAGGGCGGTGTAGTTCGGACGACACTCGACCCGCTGGTGCAGGCGGCGGCTCGCAGCGTCGTGATGAAATCCGGGAAGGGCCTGCGGGCGATGGGCATTGACGGCACGGCGGCGGTGGTGCTGGACGTGCGCAAGTCGCAACTGCTGGCAATGGTCGGCACGGCCGACCCGTCAGACCCGCAGATCGGATGCGTGAACGGAGCGACTGCCAGGCGGCAGCCGGGCTCGCTCCTGAAGCCGTTCATCTACGCCGCAGCGTTCGACTCGGGCGATCTGACGCCCCAGACGGTGGTCTACGACGTGCCGTCGTCGTGGCATGGCTATAGCCCGGAGAATATGGATCGGCGGTTCCTGGGGCCGATGCCGGCTGCCCGGGCGCTGGCTCAATCGCGCAATATCCCCGCCGTGCGCCTGCTGGGGCGGCTGGGCTCGGCGCGGCTGGCCCGTGATATCAGGAGCCTCGGGGTGGACGTCGCCGCTGCCGAGGACCGATGCGGCCTGAGCTTAGCGCTCGGTACGGCGGAGGTGCGGCTCATCGACGTGGCCAATGCCTATGCGGCGCTCGCGCGGCTGGGCGAGTATCGACCGCTGCGCGTCCTGGCAGGCGACGGCGGCGGGCCGGAGAGGCGCGTCTATTCGCCCGGGGCCGCATTCCTGACCTTGCGATGTCTCTCGAACGGCGTGCCCGGGGCGGCGTGGAAGACGGGGACGAGTTGGAAAAACCGCGATGCGTGGGCCATCGTCGTCACCCCGAAGTTCGTCGTTGCGGCCTGGTGCGGCCGGCTCTCAGGACGGGGACATCCGGCGCTTGTCGGGGCACGTACGGCACTGCCGCTTGCCGTCGAAATAGCAGGACGGCTGCCGGGAGCAGGCGAGCTGACGTGGAGGCGCCCGGATACCGTAGCGGCTCGGAAGGTATGCGCAGCTTCCGGCGCTCCCGCAACGGACGCGTGTCGTCAGACGACGGAAGCCGACTATTTGCCGGGGATAAGCAGCGACGCTCCGTGCCGCATCCATCGACGCGTGCGGCATGGGGAGGTGGGACGCGTCGCAGCCGTCTGGCCGCCCGAAGTGGCGAGCTTCCTGCAATCACGCGCAAAGCCCGTCCAGGGGAAGGACAACTCACCGCAGCGGTCTATCGAGATCGCGTCGCCTGCCGATGGAGCGGAGTACGTTCTGCCGTCGTCTGACCTCGTGGCCGACGGTGTGCTCGGTTTCTCGGCTCGAACGACAGCAGCCATCGATCACGTCTACTGGTTTCTCGATGGCGAGTTTGCAGGCCGGACGCGGCGCAGCGGCTCGATCCGCTGGCCGATGGAGACCGGCGAACACGAACTTGTCGCATCCGACGGCGCCGGCCTGGTGCGGCGCGTGCGGTTCGTTGTGCTGGCAGGGCGCTGACGGGCGGAAGTTGGCCCAGCACCGCAAAAGCTCTTGAGACACAAGGACTTATGCATCATGGCGCCGGCAGGGATAAAGTGGAACGTCCGTTGAACTACGGAAGATTCGCCGGCCCAGAAGACTCGCACGCCACGCTCACCGGCTCTCTCGTCACTCCGCCGTTACCTTGGCCTTGATCACGACTATCGTCGCATCATCGTCCTGCTGTGCGCGGCCTCGGAAGGCATCGAAGGCTTCGCGAATGGCGGCGGATATTTGTTCGGCTGATGCATGGGAGCTGTGCCGGATTATCTCCCGGAGTCGGTCGCGGCCGAACCGCTCGCCCGCGGCGTTGCGAGCCTCCCAGATGCCATCGGTGGTGAGTATGACGACGTCGCCGGGATGAAGCTCGATCGGCTCGGCGCAGGGGAACTCGCTGCTGTCGAACATGCCCAGCGGCAGCCCGGTACTGTGCAGTTCGTCGAAGCTGTCGCTGCCGGCGTGATACAGCAGCGGCGGCTCGTGTCCGGCACTCGAGTACGTCAGCACACGCGAGTCGAGATCGATCTCTACGGCGATGAGCGTCATGAAGCGGTCGGCCTGCATATCGGCCAGCAGCAGTGCGTTAGTTCGCGCGAGGACGTCCGGCAGCTCGCAGCCGGGCTTGAGCATCGATCTGAGGAATGCCCGGGCGGTCGTCATCAGCAGCGCGGCGCCGATGCCGTGGCTGCTCACGTCGCCGACGACAACCACGACGCGCGGGCCCTCAATAGGCAGGTAATCGAAGTAATCGCCGCCGGTCTCGTCGCATGGCTTGCTCCAGCCGGCCAGTTCAATGCCGTCGAACTGCGGCGGCGTGTCGGGGAGCAAGCTCTGCTGGATGTCGGCCGCGATGCTCATCTGAATCGCAAGGCGCTCGCGCTCGATGGCATCGACGTGCAGGATGGCATTCTCGATCATAGTCGCCGCCAGGCCGGATATGCCCGTCAGGAGGTTCACGTCGTCTTCATTCAGCCCGGTATCCGACGATGAGTTCACCACCATCAGCGCTCCAAGCTTCCGCGCCTTTGTGTGGAGCGGAACGCAGACGAGTGATCTCACGCGCTCGCCTGCGGCGCCGAAGTCATATCCCTCGGCAGTGGCCGTATCGGGTATCAGCACCGGCCGGCCGGTCTCGATCACCTCTTCTACCAGCATCGCGCCGTCGGGCGCCAGGATGCCTCTCACCTCGCTCATTTCCAGCCCCAGTTGCACGGGAGCCGACAGCTCGCCATCCTCGCGAAGCACAATGGCGCCCACCTCGGCGGAGACGATCTGCAGCGAAAGTTCGAGGATACGCGCGAGGACGCTGTCGAGCCGTATCTCGCTGAGTGCGTCGCCGAGCGATTCGACGGCGTGGAGCATTGCGGCACTGTCGATAGCCTCACGGCAGGCGTCCTGGTAGATCATCAGCCGTGCCAGCGAAAGGCCGATCTGTTCGGCAACGAGCGCGAGCAGGCCGGGCTCGGGCATCTGTGGCTCGGTCTCGTGCATTACCAGCAGGCCGAATGGGGCGCCGAGCCACCGCAACGGCTCGCACGCGGCGACCGGCATCTCACCTGCACCCCAGGGCACATTCGGGAACTTGCGGGACGGGACGGCGAAGCTCTGACCCGACTCGAAGACCATGTGCAGGATGTGCGTATCGATCGGGAGCGAAGCGGGTGCATCCGCCACCGGTTCAGGCCAGACGATATCGAACTCGCCGGTCTCGGGATTGCAGATCAGCATCGAGAAGCTGCGACACCCGGCAAGGCGTTCGAGCAGGACGGCGGCAGCGCCTGCCAGCGCGGGCATTTCCAGCGCGGAGTGGAGCGCCGCCAGCCCATCCCTGAGCACGGCGGCTTGTACGTCTCTTCCATGAGTGGAATTCATTGTTCCCCCCCAGTCGCCGCAAACATCGCCGTGGCACGCTCGATGCGTTTCCTGTTGCTCGCGACTATGCTCGTGACCTTGTCCCCGCTGAGGCCGACCAGATCGAAGATGCCGGTGACGAGCCTGACGGGATAGTTGCAGGCCGCCACGTAGCCCAGCCGCAGCTCTACGCATATCTGGTCGGCCAGATGGACTATGCCGACTTCCTTCTTATTCAGCCGGAGATCGTGGTGCTTCTCGATGACCTCGATTATCAGCGGAGAGAGCCGCCATCGTTCGCCGACCATCTTGCCGACCTGCACGTGATCGAAGCCCAGTTTCTCGCGTTCGGATGAAATTACATTCAGCATCAGCCGACCGTCATCCGGCACGAGCATCAGCGGCTTCTGTGCCGCTTCGCCGAGGACTACCTTGCCGATGTCGTGCATCAGGCCTGCGACGTAAAGCTCCTCGACGAGCGCTTTCGCACAGCCGGCCGCCGCGGCCAGCTCGCGCGTGAGCGCTGCCACGCCAAGCGAATGCTTCCACAGGCCGCCTGGCCCGTAGCCATACGCAAGAAGCGCCTTCGGCAGCAGACGGCTGAAGAAAGCCGACAACAGTATGCTGCGCAACGTGTCGAAGCCCAGCAGTTCGATCGCCTCGGGAATCGTGCCGACGCGATTGCTCAGGCCGAAGTACGACGAGTTTACCAATTTGAGCAGCCGTGCGGGGAGCGACTGATCGGAGCGGAAGTACGGTTCAAGCGCGCGCGCCCCGATGGTCTCGTCGTCGGCCATGTGCATCAGCTTCATGACTATGACCGGCGGCGACGGCAGCCGCTGGGCCCGGCGCAGGATGTCGCGCCGCAGCGCTTCCTGCTGCATTGGACTGCTCAACCCTTTTGCCATGGCAATCGCTCACGCGGTGGTGTCGTGTCTGCGCCCGTTCACATGATTCATTATCGAGTGCCAGTGCCCTGATTTCAGTGGATTCGCGTCATGCGCGCCGCTGGAAGCGCTGGAATTAATGTTCACCGCGGATTCTCGCACACGTGTACCACGTGCCAATGCGCCGCATCGCGGCCGGGTTTACCCTTGAACACCGCGGCCACCTTCGCTAAGGTCTTGTGCTCGAAAGGAAGCCGCCCGTAATGAAAATCGATCTGCATACGCATTCCACCGCTGGCTCACCTTGCTCGATACAGACCGTCGAGGAACTGGTCGAAGAGGCCGCCGACTGCCTCGATGCCGTCTGCCTGACCGATCACGGCTCGACGGCCGGAGCTGAACGTGCGCTGAGAATATCGAAAGAGCTGCGCTTTCCCGTCTTCATCGGCGTCGAGGCCTGGTGCGATGAGGGCCATTTCCTCGTCTTCAGCACGGGCCGTCTGCCCACAGGGGGGCCGTTCTCGCTGCAAGAGGTCGCCGAGATCGGTCGGGCCGACGAGCCCGTCATCATCCCGGCACCCACCTATCGCAACGGCGGGGGTGAGGATACCGCCGGGATAGTGCGCCGGAACCGCGACCTGTTCGCCGCGATTGAAGTCTACAACGGCAACTGCGGCAAGTTCGATATTATCAATATCCTCCGGCTGGCTGACGAACTCGGCCTGCCGGGCGTGGGATGCAGCGACTCGCACGGCAGCGGCACCGTAGGCGTCTATTACACCGAGTTCGAGGATGAGATCACTTCGGTTGAAGAGCTGATACGCGCCATCAAGGCCGGGCGCTGCAAGCCCGCCGGCTGGAGCCTGTGACAAATGACACCTGACAACGCACACCTCTCAGCGCCCGTCGTCTACATCAAATCGGTCCTGAAGCGGGGCGTTTGCTGATCGGAGGGCGGCCTTTGAACGAGCCTGTGCTCGCAGATTTGGTCGATATCTATGCGATGACCGAACGGCTGATTTCGGCCGGGCTGAGCGCCTCGGCTGCCGGTGCGAAGGCTTCGCTGCTTGCAGGATGCGCGCGGGCGTTGCTCGATCGCGGCATCGCCGGCTCGCGGCCCGCTGCCGTCTTCTACGTCCCGGGGCGGATCGAGGTCGTTGGCAAGCACACCGACTACGGCGGCGGGCACAGCATAGTGGCGGCGCCCGAGCGCGGCTTCTGCCTGGCCGCCGTCGCACGCGAGGACGCGCTCGTTCGCATTATCGACGTCGTCTGGGACGACTGCACCAATTTCGCCATCGATGCGGACCTGACGCCGACGGTGGGCGAGTGGTCGAACTACCCGATGACGGTGGCAAGGCGCATCGCGAGGAACTTCCCCGATGCGCGGACGGGGGCCGACGTCGCGCTGGCCGGCGACCTGCCGTCTGCGGCGGGAATGAGCAGCTCGAGCGCGATGATGGCCGCCTCATTCCTCGCGCTGTCCGCCGTCAATGGCATAAGCGATTCGACACCATACCGCGAGAACATCCACGATATGCTCGACCTGGCGAGCTATCTCGGCACGGTCGAGAATGGCCGGACATTCCGAGGGCTCGCCGGCGACAGGGGCGTGGGCACGTTCGGCGGCAGCGAAGATCACGCCGCGATGCTGTGCTCTGTGCCCGGCATGCTCTCGCGGTTCACTTACTGCCCGGTCGGGTTCGCCGGCAGGGTTCCAATGCCGAAGGGCTATGTCTTCGCGATAGCGTCAAGCGGCGTAGCCGCCGAGAAGACGGGCCAGGCGATGGACAAATACAACCGCGTCTCCCACTTGCTGGCGGTAGTGACCGATCTGTGGAGGAGGGCGTCCGGGCGCGATGACGCATCATTAGGCGATGCCCTGGCCCGCTCTCCCGGCGCTGCCGACAGCGTGCGGGACATCCTTCGCAATACTTCGGACACGCGCTTCGGCACGGGCGAACTGCTCGGCCGCTTCGAGCATTTCGTCGCGGAGAACGGGCGGATAGTCCCGGCGGTGTTTGACGCGCTCGAACGCGGCGACATTGCGGAATTCGGCCGTCAGGTCGATCTTTCGCAGAAAAGCGCCGAGGCGCTGCTCGGCAACCAGGTGCGTGAGACGGTCTTTCTTGCGAGGCTCGCTCGGGAGCTCGGAGCAGCGGCGGCATCGGCTTTCGGCGCAGGTTTCGGCGGGAGTGTGTGGGCTCTCGTCAAGGCCGAAGCTGCTGCGGAATTGATCGAGCGCTGGGCGGAGGGATACAAAGCGGCGTTCCCCGCTCACGCAGAGGGGGCGGCTTTCTTCGAGACGCACGCCGGCCCGGCGGCGTTCGAGTTGCGGTGACGGGGCGGGGAGATGCTGCCAGAGGCATTTCTATTCAAAAACCACCACCCCGCGCCCGTCCACGTCCACCTTCACCTCGCTGCCTTCAGGATACTCGCCCTCGAGCACGGCCATTGATAGAGGATTGAGAATGCGCTGCTGGATGACGCGCTTGAGGGGCCGCGCTCCGAAGAGCGGATCGTAACCCTCGTCGGCGAGCAGGTCGCGGGCGGCGCCGCTCACGTTCAAGGTCAGCCGCTGCTGTTCGAGCAGGCCCTCGAGATCGGCCAGCCGCAGGTCGACACTCCGGTGCAGCTCATCCCGGTCCAGCGGATGAAACGTGCTTACTTCGTCTATCCGGTTGAGGAATTCGGGCCTGAAGGCGGCTTTCATCGCTTCCTCCACGCGGCTGCGCATCTCGGCTTCGCGCTGCTTGCCTGTCAGCTCCTGGATCAACTGGCTGCCGACGTTGCTGGTCATTATCACGACGGTGTTCTTGAAACCCACCGTGCGGCCGTGGCCGTCGGTCAGGCGGCCGTCGTCCAGCACTTGTAGAAGGATATTGAAAACATCGGGGTGCGCCTTCTCGATTTCGTCGAGCAGCACGACGGAGTATGGCCTGCGGCGGATGGCCTCGGTGAGCCTGCCGCCCTCTTCGTAGCCCACGTAGCCCGGCGGGGCGCCTATCAGCCGGGCGACGCTGTGCTTCTCCCTGTACTCGCTCATGTCGA
>JAUWKK010000192.1 GCA_030614245.1 Planctomycetota bacterium
GATAAACCTCGATATCCTCATGCAGACAGATACGCCGACGATGCAAATCGAGCAGCCCAGCCACCTTGCGGTGATCGAGGAACAATGCCGCGATGCCGCCGTGATCATCGACGCGCTCCTCGGCACCGGCGGAAGAGGCTCGGTGCGCGAACCGATGGCGGGCGCCATCCGCATCGCAAATGCCGCCGGGCCGCCGATTCTCGCCGTCGATATCCCCTCCGGCCTCGAAGCCGACACCGGCGAAGTGCTCGGATGCTGCATCGAAGCCGCCGTCACCGTCACGTTCGTTGCCCCGAAGCTCGGCTTCTTCAAGGCCGAAGGCCCGTCGAAGGTCGGCCAGGTGGTAATCGCCGACATCGGCCTCCCGCACGAGCTCTGGCCCGACGGACTGCGCGGAGAGTAGATGCGGCTGAATGTGCACTCAGCCCCAGCCTGTGCTGAAACCGGGAATTAGCAGATCCGCGGCAACTGTGCCGTAGCGAGCATTCGGAGTATGCGGCTGCCGCCGATTGACGTCTTCAGGTAGACTCGCGCTCTTGGCTCTTCCAGCACGCGGCCGATGATTGCGGCTTCGGTGCCCAGCGGATGCCGCGATGCGGGCGACCGAATCATCAGCTCGATGGCGAATCTCTCGGTCGTGCGTCAGGAAGAGATCGACGACGCTTCCCATTCCCTCCACAGCTTGGCCGGTATCTGCGAGGATGGGTTCGTCCGAGAAATTGGCGCTCGTCATTACGATCACGTCGACGATTCTGCCGCTCTTGATGGCGTCGCGAGCATGCTGGATCGGCTCGTCAGTCTCAATCGCCCTGCCGGAGGCGTCGAGCAGTTCGAGCTTCGGGCCGCAGTTTGGGCAGCAGACGGGCTGTGCGTGGAAGCGCCTGTCGGGCGGATCGTCGTATTCGCGCTTGCAGTCGGGGCACCTCGGGAAGTCACACATGCTCGTCATCGGCCTGTCGTAGGGGAGGTCGTCGAGGATAGTGTATCGCGGGCCGCAATTGGGGCAGATGAACGTGTGATCGACGGGGGTGAAGGCGTGGTCGCACGATTTGCAGCGTGTGCGGAGAACTTCGGCGGTGATGCGGATGTCGGCGTCGGGCCGCGGAGTCTCGTTGAGGCAGGCTCCGAGGCAGAAGGTCAATGCTTCGTTCTGCACGCAGGAGAATTCGCCGACCTGGATATCGAAGCCGATGAGCTTGGCTCCCGGGTATTTCTCCATCTCGTGGCCGACGAGATCGAGGATATTCTGTGCGATGGCCATTTCGTGCATAGCGGAGGGTGATTATATTGAATTGATGATGCTGCCGCAAATACAATCGGCGGGTGTCTAAGCGCAATTGCCTGCGGTATGGGCCGCCTGCGCAGGCTATGGCGGGGGCGGCAGGGTGGGCCGTTCCAGCGCCATTCGAAAGCCGCTCCGCTTCCGGTCGAAAAAAAAATGAAGAATCCTCAGAACTTTTCCATGATGCCGCGAAAGCCTCCATACTCTTGAAGACCCGCGCGGGAGTAACTTCGCTCATCACAACCGGCTCCGACCAGCGCAATCGGCTCAGAGTCGGGGATTCCTCGGTTTTCTACCCCTTGCACGGGAGATTTCCCAAAAAAGTGGTGCCTTTTCTAACCTGACGTTCAAAATTCGCAACATGTTTGTAACGTCTTACGCAGCAAGGAGAAAGGTGCTGCAGTGGTGGATTCTCGGCCTCAGCGATGTCTAAAATTCGCATCATTCGGTACTATGCTCAAATACGTGAAAAAAAGCGACGCGGTTTTCTAAAACTTCATAAACCGCCTTGTGGCAATATGTTATAGGCCATCGTCGGAAGAGAGTCATTTTTTCCTGATGCCGTGGCACAGCGTTTGCACTCTCTCAATGCGAAAATCAATGGATGGTTAATAGTTTGGCTATCAACTATTGCACTCTACGGCTGTCGGAATGCGGCGGCTGGAAGTGCAGGAGAGATGTTAGTCAGGTTGATAATAAGGCGGAGTAGTTGACAAAACGGCTATTCTGAAGTATGATACAAGGTAGCTGTGTTTAAGAACCGCACGAGCGGACCGAGGGTTTCTGACCGGGCGACTCTGTGGCTTGAATGCAGCGATATTGGAGATTTTGAGCGAGAAGAACACAAGAGGTCAGTAACTGTACAGCCCACGTTTGCAAAGAGCATAAGGGCAGAAGGAATTGGAAATGATGAGTAAACTGAATATAGGTCTTATGGTCGTCGTGGTCGCCGTGTGCGGCTTGAGCGCAGCATATGGAGAAGTGATTTGGAGCTCGACGGACAATCGGGCCGATCCCAATGATTCGGTTCCGCAAGGGTTTGGTTATCCGTCCGAGATTTACAGTGCGAGTGCCAGCGTCGCAGAAAATGGTGAAATCGAGATTGTCATCAACACTAATGTAGACGTGGATGGCTACGGCAGCGACGATTATCCCATTCTCCGCGACAGCTATAGTTATACTTTGGTGGATCGATTTAATGTAGGTGATCTTTACATCGCCTATACCACAGACGGAGATTACTGGAATCCGTCTTCCGGGGGGGGGAGCATCTTCGCCATCGCGGTGACAGAGCACAGCGGGAATATCGTCCCCCAGGCCTACGATAGCGGCCCGTGGGACCCCGTAGTGCAGGGCGGCATTTATGCGGCCGCGAACAACGTCTTGACTGACTTCGCTACCGGCACGTACGAAGGCTACGAGCACGGCGTCAATGCTGTTCCGGCAGACATGGGCGATGGCATTGCCGAAATCGGTCTCAGGCCAATCGTATATGCGACAGATGCCGATTATGTGAACCATAACACCTATCCCACCGTAATCCGCGATTATGACGAGGCCCAGGGAAACAATGGCCTCCTGGGAATGGCATCTACTGTTGAATGGGTGCTCGCCGACAGCGCGGGCGGTACTAATGGCCCCGGCACGTGGGACCTCCGCATCTCGTTTGATCCTGCTACCCTGGGAGTTATCACGGAAGAAGAGGATCTTGCTGACTTGAACTTCTTCTGGGCGGCGGGGGAGTGCGGAAACGACGGCGTGCTGCTGACGGGCTCGGTAGGCGGAGCTGTGGTTATTCCTGAGCCAGTCACAATTGCCATGATCGGCACCATAGTAGTTGGCGCAGTAGCATACAATCGCCGCAAGAGACAGGGCAAGGATATCTTTGCAAGTTAGAGCCGGCCTTGAGTCCGGCGAGAACTGATGAAAGTCAGCATGAAGGTGATGTGGGATGAGTGGCATCCGGCGTCACCTTCTGTCATATAGGCGAACACTCAGGGGCCCGGAGCGGAAGGCGCCCGGATCTGGCCGACGTAAGCTGGTGGCCACCTTGAGCGCTCTTCGGGCCGGGACGAGAACCCGCAAGACGACTCTTCTTGCTGCACTTTGCGATATTTGCGACGATACTTTCGTATTGGAACAGGCTGCGGTGCATATCGTTCGGTATGTACGGCAGTTAGACAGGGTTGATCCTTGATCTTTGTGGGCGACGTGCGGCAGTTTGATCCATTGTCGCGTTCCTCTTGTATCAGGCGCACATGGGATAGAGCGGATTGGCCGGCCGCAGTCAGGGTTTTGCATTGATAATCAATCGCCGTTGGCACATCTTGGCGTTTCTCTTGTTGTCGCTGACGTTCCGTGCCGCTTCAGCCCAGGAGAATGTCCTCTCTGGCGTGCCTGAATATCCCAACTATTACGGCTGTGGCCCATCGGCTGGAGCCATGCTCATGGGATACTGGAACGTGCATGGCTACCCGCAACTCCTTCCTGGCGTGAGTCTGCCCTTCCGCCCCGAGATTCAGGACCTCATCGCCAGCCCCGAGCATCTCGACGATTACTGGGTCGATTGGAACAGCACCGAAGACGACCCGTACATCAGCGATGGCCGAGCGCCGCGCAGCTTTCCAGATTACAACTGCCTTGCCGACTTCATGCGCACTTCTGCAGGCACCACTGCGGACGGGTGGACGGTCAGGGACCTCGTACGCCACGGGCTGCTCAGGTATATCGAATGGAGAACGTCGACGGTTGTAGGCCCCGGTGTCACGTGCCAATTCGAGGCCAACTGCCGCCTCAGCCTGACGTTTGGCGACCTCATGCAAGAGATCGATGCTGGATGTCCAGTGATTCTTTTCGTCAGCAGGAGCGGCTCCGGCACGTACGATCACGCCGTTCTCGCCTACGGCTACGATGACACTGATCCAAGTCGTCCCAAGATCGCGGCGATGGACACGGACATGGGCAATCCTCTCGAGACGATAGACTGGTGGCCGTGGGACAAAGTCTGCGGTGGCGGCGTGACATTGCGGCCAGTCTCAGAGCCTTATTGTCCCTTGCCAGGCGACACCAATCAGGACGGCGTAGTAAACGTGATCGATCTGATGAACGTGCGCAGTCATTTGGGGCGCAACCTGCCGACGAATCCCGGCGCCGTCCCAGCCGATGTCACCGGCGATGGCCAAGTCGACATCTCGGACTTCCTTACTGTTCGGGCCAATCTTGGCGTCAGCGGCTCGCCCTGGTAAGTTGTCCACGTCTCGCCACCGTGCATTGCGAACCTCACCCTCCAACATCCAGAATAGAAGCTCCTTTGAGTATGCCCCCAGATCTTTGGGTACTTTATGCGCCGCGAGTGTGACGATGTGTTTAATGCTCGGACCGGCGAAGAATTGCGGGCCGTAGCCGCGAATGTCCGCGTCAGCGTCGGGTACGCGCGGGAGAGGCCTCGTCTCTTCGCTGCGGAGCAGCGGGGGCTCTATTCCTTGGCCGCTACGCGGCCACGAACCAGCTTGCACGCGATTCGGGTTGAAAACCTCCATTGCCTCTGGAGCACGGTTGGCCAGCATGCCCCAATATCTGGGTTCATACCCAAAGCTCTTTTGCGGTCTTGCATCCAATGAAAGTCCTGCTATAATGGCGGCCCCAGGAGCTTAAACGGAGTAACATCTGGAGGAACCATGACCAAGACACGAGACAAGCAAAAGCTCGCAGATCAAGCGCTGCGGCTCCGCAGGCACGTGGTCGAGATGGTATACCAGGCAGGTTCGGGCCATCCGGGTGGCGCACTCGGGATGGCGGAGGTGTTTGTGAGCCTGTATCCGGCGGGAGAGCTGAAGATCCGGCCGGAAGAGCCCAAATGGGACGACCGCGACCGGTTCGTGCTGTCGAAGGGGCACATCTGCCCGGGATACTATGCCGCGCTCGCCATTGCGGGATACTTCTCCGAAGACCTCCTGCCGACTTTCCGCAAACTCGGGTCGCCGCTTCAAGGGCATCCGTGCATGCTCAAGGGAACCGGAATAGATGTTTCCAGCGGCTCATTGGGCCAGGGCCTCTCGGTTGCCAATGGAATGGCCATTGCAGCCAAGCTCGACGGCAAGAGCTATCGCGTCTATGTGATGCTCGGGGATGGCGAAGTGCAGGAGGGCCAGGTGTGGGAAGCCGCAATGTCGAGCACACATTACAAACTCGATAACGTGTGTGCTATTCTCGACTCCAATGGCCTCCAGATCGACGGAAAAGTCAGTGAGATAATGGGCGTCGCTCCCTTGGCGGGCAAGTGGGAGGCGTTCGGCTGGAACGTGATCGAGATCGATGGCAATGACTTCGACCAGATATTCGACGCTTTTGACCGGGCGCGCGCCACAAAAGGCAAGCCAACTATCATCATTGCCAGAACCATCAAGGGCAAGGGCGTATCGTTCATGGAGAATGCCTGCGAATGGCATGGCAAAGCCCCGAACGAGGAGCAATACAGGCAGGCGATGAGCGATCTCGGTGTCCATGCGACCGTCTGAGAGCCGCTGTCTGGTTGAAACCGCCGATAAACACAGATAAGAAGTCTTAATTATCAGCGTTCATCAGCGTTCATCTGTGGTTGCCTTTCTGCTGAAACCGCCGATAAACAC
>JAUWKK010000190.1 GCA_030614245.1 Planctomycetota bacterium
AGACCTTGTCGTTGAGCGCACCGATGAGCTCGGACGACATCATGCAACCCTTGCCCTTGATCGCGGCGCGTACCTTGCTTGCAACAACCAGAACTTCCTTAGCCTCACGTGTGTCCTCTGCCATTCTCCAAATCTCCTTTTCTCTTGGTTGAGAAACCCGACAAAAACAAACAACAGCTACGTTCGACCACAACTGGAACAGTAGATAGTTGACAGGAGAGCAGGCGAGAAGAAAAGAATTCAATCTTTCGACTGTTCAACTGTTCCACCGTTCTGCTGTTCCACCGATGGCAGCTGCTGGCCGCCCGCACCAGGCGGGTGCGACGCGCTCCGTCAGGGCTCTCCAATCGCCTGGCGTTGCGCTTGTTTCAGAAAAGCAATGCTGTCGCGGGCGATCTTCTCGGCGCCCGGTGTAAAATCGAACACCTCGACTGAAACGTAACCGTCGTAACCGATCTCGTCGAGTGCGCGGAAGACGGATGCGAAGTCGGCGTCTGCCGTGCCGGGGCCGTTGCCGTCGGCTTCATTCGCGTGCACGTGCGCCGCCCGCGGGCCATACTCCCGCGCCGTCTCCCCAATCGACCGATCCAACGACGATATCGCTTTAACGTCCAGCATCATCTTGAAATTCGAATGATCTATCGCGTCCATCATCTTCGCAGCTTCCTCGGCAGTGCAGATGAAGTCCGTCTCCTTCGCGGAAAGCTGCTCGATGCAGATGGTAACGCCTCGCTCGGCCGCGCGGTCCATGCACGAACTGAACGAATCGACCGTGCGATCCCACGTGGCCTCGTAACTCTGCCCTTCGACTATACTGCGCTGGGCGGGCGAGCCGAAGATCATCACACTGCCGTTCAGGTCGCCGCACAGATCTATCAGTTCGAGCAGGTAATCGCGGGTCTTGAGGCGGATGGCGTCTTCGGGATGACTGATGTGCAGCCCCTTGGGGCTGGCCAGAAGCCAGTGGAGCCCGACGATCTCGACGCCGGCGTCGGATGCCTGCCGAACGATCTGCCTGCGCCGTTCGGCGGAGACGTCCCCGGCGGCCTCGGCCAGCGTGAACGGCGCTATTTCCACCCCGTCATAGCCGACACTCGCCGCGAAGTCAAAGACTTCGCCGATCGGCCGGTCTTCGAACATCTCATTGCAGATGCCCAGCTTCATCTCGAAGGTAGTTTCTCCCACGATGCCAATGCCTGTCCCGCCCGGCGCAGCGGCATTATAGAGACAGCCTCAAACAGTGTCAAGCGGGATTCCGCCGGGAAAGTTGACTTTTTGGCAGTTGAAATGAATCACAAAACTGATAGAATTACAAATGTTCCGCGTAAGCCAGCCGTGTCCGGGAGGCGGTTTGGTATCGCGCGGGGCTTTTGTCAATCAGGATTATTCGTGGAGAGTATACGATGATAGAAGCTGAGAAGCTCACGATGCATTACGGCAGTGTCGTGGCGCTGCGTGACGCCGGTTTCCGTGTGGATGCCGGCGAGATTCTGGGCTTGCTCGGGCCGAACGGCGCCGGCAAGTCAACCATAATGAGGATACTGACGACGTATCTGTATCCGACGGGAGGCACCGCCCGGATCGGCGGGAAGGACGTCTGCACCGAGCCGATTGATGTGCGCCGGATGATCGGGTATATGCCGGAGGTCCTGCCGCTTTACATTGAGATGGAAGTGGCCGAGTATCTCTCGTTCGTCGGCCGTGCACGCGGCCTCGGCGGCGGGACGCTCAGGCCCCGCACCGACTGGGTGCTCGAGCGTACCGGGCTGCGCGCGATGTATCGCAGGCCCATTCGCGAGCTGTCGAAGGGCTTTCGACAGCGCACGGCGCTCGCGCAGGCGCTCATTCACGATCCGGACGTCATCATTCTCGATGAGCCCACCGCCGGCCTCGATCCGCATCAGATACTCGAGATCCGCAAGCTGATAAGGGAACTCGCCGAGCACAAAACCGTTATTTTCTCGACGCACATCCTGCAGGAAGTTGAGGCGGTTGCAGATCGTGTGGTGATCATCAACCGGGGCGAGATCGTCGCGGACGGCACGGTTGAAAAGTTGGCTCGAAGGGCGCAGGCCGGTGCCAGGGCCGAGCTATTAGTAAAGACCGACGGCCCCGCAGGGGCGGGCGGGGACGTCAAACGGGGACTGGAGGCCCTCAAATCCATCGAGAAAGCCAGCGAGATCGGTGTGGAGGACGGCTGGAGGCGTATCGAGCTGCAAGGGCCGGCCCAGGCGGCTCGAATTATCTGCGCCGACGTCTATCGCCTCGCCCGCGAAAAGGGCTGGGAACTGGCCGAACTGAAGCTGAAGCCGTTCACAATCGAGGAGACTTTCCTCGCTCTCACCGAATCCGAGAGTGCATTCATGGCGAAGGGAGGTGCCGCATGATAAGAGACATGTGGACGATATTCCGCCGGGAGTTTGCCACTTATTTCAACTCGGCCATCGGCTATATATTCATTGTCGCGTTCCTCGGCCTCAACGGCGTAATGTTCGTGCTGGGGTTCTTCCAGTATCCCGTGGCCGAGATGCGAATGATGTTCGATATCCTGCCCGCAGTGCTGTGCGTGTTCGTGCCCGCGATCACTATGCGGCTGTGGGCGGAAGATCGCAGCGGCAACACGCTCGAACTGCTGCTGACATTCCCCGTGAAGCCGGTATCGATCGTGCTGGGGAAGTACTTCGCCAGCCTGGCGTTTCTAATACTCGCACTGGCGGGAACACTGACGATCCCGCTGATGCTCGGCAGACTGGGCGATCTCGATAGCGGCCAGATCATCAGTTCCTACGTGGGCGCCGTCCTGCTGGGTGCGTCGTTCCTCGCGATGGGCCTGTTCCTGTCGGGCCTGGTCAAGGATCAGATCGTCGCATTCGTGCTCGCCCTGACGGCCTGCATAGCCGTATTCCTGCTCAGTTGGGGCCTCGTGGCCGCCGCAATCGATGATTACATCCCTGGGCTGGGAGGAAACCTGCAGAAGGTCGTCGGAGCGACGGGACACTATTATGTCTTCACAAAAGGCATCATCGAGGTTGTTGGCGTTGTCTTCTTCGTCGTGTGGACGGTCGTCTTCCTGGCGCTGAACGGGATGTTCATGGAGCTCCGTGGCCGCAGTTCGGCCAAGTTGACGTTTGCCCTGGCTGTGGTGTTGTGCCTGGCGATCGGTATGGTGTTCAACGCACTAATCGCCGACTCGAGCCTGGGCAGGTTCGATATGACCGAAGGCCGGGTTCACACCGTATCGGAAGGCACCGCGAAGATTCTGTCTGAACTCAAGGTGCCGGTGCAGGTGAAATACTACGTCACGCCGTCATCCGAGATGCCGACCGAGCTGAAGAGTATCGAACGCGACGTGCTCGACAAGCTCCAGGAGATGCGGCTCGTCAGCGGCGGGAAACTGGAGTTCAAGCCGATCCACATGCGCGCGGCGAACGTAATGGCAAAGGATGCTCCTGCCGAGGGAGCCGGCGACGAAGGCAAGTCCGAGGAGGATTCGCTCGAAGAGCGCATGCTCGACAAGGGTGTGCAGCCATTCTCTATCAGAGCGAGGCGCCAGACAGGAATGATCAGCGAGATGGTCTATTCCTGCATCGGGGTGGCCTACAAGGAAAAGACTGAGGAGATCATCCCTCGGATCACGCCGATGAGCCTCCCCGAGCTGGAATACAGCCTCGTCAGCACGATCTACAGGCTGACGCGCGAGAAGCCTGCTTCCGTCGCAATGGTTGCCCCCATAGAGCAGATACCGCGGGTTGTGGCTATGCAGTACAGGCGGATGGGACGGCGTGTACCGCCCCCGCGCGACTATTACGAGACGGTCGGGCGGCTGCTCATGCAGGAGAAGTACCAGGTTCAGCGCGTTGCCTTCAACAAGAACGAGCCGCTGCCTCCCGAATACGATGCCTTGGTCGTCATCAATCCGCAGGAGCTCAACGAACGGCACCGCTGGGAGATCGCGCGCGCACTGGCTGAAGGCGGCAAGGTGTTCCTTGCCGTGCAGAACTACACCTGGAAATACGACCTGAAACGCGACGGACGTAACATCAGCCTTAACAGCACCCGCCAGGACATCAGTCCGCAGATCAACGAACTCCTCAAGGAGTACGGTATCACCGTCGATGAGAACATCCTCATGGACAACAATTCAGACGGGATTCGCATTGCTCGAGATGCACGGGAGCGGATGTTTGGTGGCGGACCAAGCGTGAAAGTGCCAACACACATGGTGGTCAAGCGCGAATCGTTCAACCTCGACGCCCCGCTCACCTCCAGGCTGGGAACCCTGCGATACACCTGGGGCACCGCGATCAAGCTGAACGAAGATGATCTCAAGAAACACGGCCTGCAAACTACGACGCTAATCAGCACATCGGACCAGGCCTGGAATATCCCACCTGCGAAGTTGCTCTTCGAGAAAGACTTCCAGCAGCCGCCGACCGGCCTGAAGGCCTACCCGATCGCCGTGCGTATCAGGGGACAGTTCCCGGACGTCTACAAGGAGAAGAAACGTCCAGATTGGCCGGACGAAAAACAGATGCCCGGCCGGCCTCCAATGCCGCCGCGGCCTGATCCGCCCGCCGGCCAGCTAAAGCCGGCCGAGGGCGAGCTCATACTTGTCGGCTGTGCGCAGATGTACCGCGGAAACAGCCTCGACTGGGGAAGCTGGGGGCTGCTCCTCAACAGCGTCGATTCGCTTGCACTGAGCGACGACCTCGTCGGCGTGCGCAGCAACAAGCAAATCGATCGCAGCATCTCAGATGCGAAGATCTCCGCCACCGCTCGGGTGCTCTGGTCGTTCGTCAACTGTGTGCTCGTGGGCCTCGTGCTGATCGGCGTCGGCGTGACCCGCTCTATCATGCGCCGCGGAGCACGCGCACGTTACGCAGCAGGAATCACAACCACAACATAAATGGGAGAAACCCAATGGACAATAGAAAATTGATAGCGCTCGCCGTCGTATTCGGCCTGCTGGCTCTCGCACTGATAATCAAGAAGGCTTCGCATCAGCCGGGGGACATCGTCGAAGAGGCCGATCTCAAGCAGTTCGTCTCAGATGACGTTACATCGCCCGACGTGCTGAAGATCGAACTGCGCGTCGGCAAGAAGAAAGACGACAAAATCGTGCTCGTTCGAGCCGATGACGGCTGGAAGGTCAAATCCCTGTACAACGTGCGCGGCGACACGAAGAAGATTGAGGGACTCATCGACAAGATCAGCAAGATGAAGGGCGAGTTCCGAGCCGACAACACCAGCAATGCCGGCGGGTTCTCGGATTACCTGCTTTCAGACGAGACGGCCCTGCATTGCGTGCTCTACGGCAGCGAAGAGAAGCAGATACTGCACATTCTTGCGGGCAAGGGCTGGAACAACAACGCTTTCGTCCGCGTGGACGGCTCGAATGTAGTCTACACCACAACCGTCAACATCCGCTCCGAGGCCGGGCTGTGGGGAGAATCCGAGGACCCGCCGAAGCACAATCATTGGATGCGCAAAGAAATCCTCGAACTGGACAAGGAGAAGATCAAGCACGTCGCCATGACCTGGCCCGACAAGAAGCTCATCCTCGAAAAGCACGAAAAGCCCGCGTCAAAGGACGTCAGAAAGAGTAAGGAATACGAGTGGAAACCGGCCCCCGGGAGCATTGCTGATACGTTCAAGCAGTCCGGTGTGGACGGCATCTTCAAAGCGCTCAAGCCGCTCAAAGTCGATAATGCAGCCGATCCAGCCAAGAAGAAGGACTATGGCCTCGAATCGCCGGCCTATCGCATCGACGTGACGATGGACGATGGCGGGAAGCACGCAGTTATCGCCGGACGGCCCGACCTGAACTCCGAAGCATACCTGATGCTGGAAGGCGACCCCGCCGTCTACACCATGCAGCAGTGGTCGTTCAAGAAGCTCTTCCCAGAGGGCCGCACGCTGATAACTCTCGAAGGCTTCAAGGCGCAGGCCGCCGACATCGA
>JAUWKK010000207.1 GCA_030614245.1 Planctomycetota bacterium
CCGGTTATCTCAGGCAGGGCCGGCACCGCGATGATTTCCCGACGTCGGCCCTGTTCATATTCGCGCGCACATGAGACTGAAAACGAACGGTTCTTGTCTGGCTCCAATCACTGGGGAAGACGACTATGACTAATAACGAACTGCTGATCGGCGTGATCGGCGCCGGCAACCGAGGCGCGCTGGCTCATTACGCTCACAGACCCGAAGACGGCGTCAGGCTCGTCGCTGCGGCTGACATCGTCGAGGAGCCCCTCAAGCGCTTCAAGGAGAAATTCGGGGCCGACGCTCTGACGACACGCGATTACCGCGACGTCACCAATCGCCGGGACGTCGATGCCGTCTTTGTCACATCGCCTGATTTCCTGCACGAAGAGCACGCCGTCGCAGCGCTCGATGCGGGCAAGCACGTCTACCTGGAAAAGCCGATGGCTATCACGGTCGAGGGCTGCGACCGCATCCTGCGGGCCGCATACGCCAACCGCCGTAAGCTCTACCTCGGCCACAACATGCGGCACATGAGCTTCACGAAAAAGATGAAGCAACTCATCGACGGCGGCGCCATAGGCGAGGTCAAGACCGGCTGGTGCAGGCATTTCGTCTGCTACGGCGCCGATGCGTACTTCAAGGACTGGCACTCCGAGCGCAGCAAGTCCACCGGGCTGCTCCTCCAGAAGGGCTGTCACGACATCGATGTCCTCCACTGGCTCTGCGGCGGATACACTGCACGCGTCAGTGCGATGGGCAACCTGACCGTTTACAATACAATCACAGACAGCCGCGCGCCTGACGAACCCTGGGACATCAGTTGGCACAATGAAAACTGGCCGCCGCTCTCGCAAAAGAAGCTAAGCCCCGTCATCGACGTCGAGGACCTCTCGATGATGCTCATGCAGCTCGACAACGGCGTGCTCGCGTCGTATCAGCAGTGCCACTACGCTCCCGACGGCTGGCGCAACTACACCATCATCGGCACCGAAGGGCGCATCGAAAACTTCGGCGATTCCCCCGGGAATTGCGTAGTCAAGCTGTGGAATAAGCGCTGCGGCTACAACGGCGAAGCCGACGAGCAGTTCGAAATTCCGCCGACCGCCGGCGGCCACGGCGGGGCCGACCCGCTGATAGTCGCCGAGTTCATCCGATACATCCGTGAGGGCGGAAAGATAGCCACCAGCCCCATAGCCGGCCGAGCCAGCGTCGCCGCAGGGTGCATGGCCACCGAGTCACTCAGGAACGGCGGCGTGCCGGTTGATGTGCCGCCCGCAGCACGGGAGCTGGCGGACCATTTCGATGCCGATCTGGAGCGAAGCGTGGGATGATGGGGGGCGACGGTGGAATGCCACCATCATCAGTTTCGCTCAGTCGTTGGCGTCTGAAGCATACGGCCCGAGGAATCGCTCGCCGTTGAAATGAATGAGGTGTGTGGGATTCTCAGCAACCCAGACTTCAGTTTCCCAGGATATTTCTGAGATATAGCGAGCCAGGATGGCGCGTGTCGGAAATGCTGTCACATATACGAGTGGAGCCTGGGATGCGCGGAAGACCTCCGCCAGTTCATCCCGACGCTTACTGTCCACAGGGCCATGGCTTGTGACTGCCTCGACAAGGAGAAGCCAGCTCTTCTCCGGGTAGTAGATCACGACATCGGGCATCTTACCATGGGAGTCTACGTTCACGCCCAATTCTCTCAGTGTCTCCTCTTGGAAATAGCCCCATTTCTCACCTGTATCCCCCACATATATGACCTCGCCACCCGGGGTAAACCGCGGCGCAAACTCCTCGATGACCAACTTAATGAGCTCACTGTGTTTCCCCAGAGTCAGTTGAATCCGTGTGTCTTCGGCCACGACCACTGGCACTCTTTTCATCTCTCGTTCTCTGGCGTATCGCTTTCTCAAAGACTCCACTTTCTCGCGATACTCGGCCAGATGTTCGTTCCAGAGCGCTGTCTTATAGGTTCTCAGAAGGTTCAGAGCAGCATCCTCAATCTGGTAGCACCATTTCGGGCTGTTCACTGGTCTCTGGGGATCATCAGGGTTCTCGATTACCAGCCCTGCTTGCACAAACTGGTGAATGGTGAACCGGCGGAATGTTTCTCGGCTGTTTGGAGCATACTGCCTGCCATAATGCGCTGCTGCAAACTCCATCATCGGCGTAATGCCGATAGGTCGCGATTCAGCTTCGGACCATTGTGTCCCCGGCTTCAGTTGCAGCAGAGCCAAGAGAGCTAAAGCCGAGCGTTCATTATGCTGGCCCGGTGGGAGGTCCAAGGCTTTCAGCGCTGCCAGGGCTTCTTCGATTCTCTTTGCTGCCCTTACCGGGTCAGGCGTTGCGTTCTGTGCCATAGTAAGCTCCAACTCCTTCTCAATCATCATATCGATTTCATCTTGCGACGGGAAGATATCTTGCACCCGCTGCCCGATGCGCTCGAGGACCTCGAGGCTGGGATATCTCAACGCCCTCAGATCTGTGGCGTTTACCTGCGTGTGCCCATTGAACTGACGGAAATAAATATCGATCAATGTTGAGCCAAGAAAGACTGCAAGGCCCCGAGCCAACTCGGGAGAAAGCCCTGCGTTGTTGCGATGGTACACGTTCAGGTGGTTCTCAAAGGCTACCCAGGAAGACGCAGTGCACTCGGGATCATAGACAGCAGGAACAATGCGGCGCGGCTCTTCTTTTGACGAGAACCTCCGAGCAACAGTGTAGTGCCCTGCCGGAAACACCAATGTCCGCGTGCCCGAGCACAGCACTATGGCATTTGGTTTCTTGGCCTCGGTCCTCGGCCAACTGATGAAGCCTCCATTGAAATGCAACGGGTAGATCAGGGGAACTGCGGAGGGCTCTGGCTGCTGCCGCAAGTAGCGTCTTGCTCTGAAGTCCACAACTCGTCCCGTAGAAACGCGAATCCCAATATCCTGCAAGGAATGGCCAAAGGAATTGACGCGATCGACTATAGACTGGTCAAATGTAGTCGTCGCAATGTGGATGAACTTGTGTCTGTCATCTGGCCTTACGATGTCCGCTTGCTCCACCTCACGAAGAGTCATACTACCGAAATCCGGGCCGAGACTGGCAGATATTGCTACTGGCGCGCAACGGCCACCTTTCACAGCATGGAAGATAATGTTCTCTTGCAGTACGTCGTCATCCTTGAACGCAAGGTCCCGCGACTGAAATACATGAATTCGGCGAAATCTCACATTGCGCAGAAGCAGCTCGCGAAACGGCTTGAAATACGGCCCGTTACAGAAACTCCTGGGCGTAATGGCAACCAACTCTCCATGCGACTGCATCATTCTTATGGCCGCCGATACGAAGCCGGCATACAAGTTAGTTGTTTCAACGCCAAACGACCGCAACAGCACACGATGCTCTGAATCGCTCCGTATCTTTCTGTACGGTGGATTCAGTATCGCGTGCGTGAAAGCGACCCGATCAGAACGTTGATCAAAAAGCCCACGGCAGATCAGCCGGGACCCCGCCCTGATGAAGTCCTCCTGCTTGACCGTATAGGCAAAAGGAATGCCAGCATCCCGAGATAGATGTTGACATTCATCCAAAGTTCTGCCCAGGAACTCAGCCAACAGCGGGTCCAGTTCATACGCTGTGACGTGAATCTGACTCGGCTTGGTGGGCCGCTTGCACATCTCCTCAGTGAACGCAGCAGTTAGAGAACCAACTCCCGCACCGGCGTCCAGAAGGCGAACCTCGCGGTCGCCTGTACTCCCGAACAGTGATGCCATGAACCGAGCGACGACAGAAGGGGTAAAGAACTGCCCCATTTGCGACCGACGCGCTGCGTCCAGCAACCGACTTGCGTCCAGCCTGTACAGGTCAACCCGATCGCTGAGACTATGAACGTCCGTGCGAATGCTTGAGCCGGTGGTGTTGCAAAAACCCGAAGTAGTCATCTATAAACCACCCGGTCTGCTGAGTCTCGATACTACACACACCTATTATGCATGATGATTGCCCCCGCGTCAAGTAGAGTAGAACGGATACTGCGAAGATGCTCCCCCCTACATCGCCTCCAGCGGCTCTACTCCCAGCATCTTGAGCCCGTTGCGCAGTACCTGGCGCACGGCGGCTACGAGTAATATCCTGGCATCTGTGAGGGCGGGATCGTCGTCGTTGAGGACGCGGTGGCGGTTGTTGTGGCGGTTGTAAAGGGCGGCGAGGTCGAGCAGGTAGCCGCTGAGCATCGATGGCTCGTATGCCTCGGCGGCCTTATCGAGCGTCGGGCCGAACTGCTCGAGCATCCGGGCAATCTGAATGTCCTCTTCGGTGTCCAGCCGCGTGTAATCGACATCGGTCGCGGCGGGTTTGCCGTACTTGCGCAGTATGGAACACAGCCGCGCGTGGCAGTATTGCAGATACGGCCCGGTCCGGCCGTCGAAGTTCACCGCTTCGTTGATGTTGAAGTCCAGATCGTTCACCCTGCCGCTGCGGAGGACGCCGAACACGACCGCGCCGACGCTCACGTGCCTGGCGATGGCATCCTTATCGGGCAGGTCCGGATTCTTCTCTTCGATGATCTCGCGGGCCTTCAGCATGGCGAGGTCGAGCACTTCGTTTAGCAGGACGACGTTGCCCTTGCGGCTCGAGCCGGTTTCGCCGCCGAAACGCATCATTCCAAAGCGGACGTGGATGCAGTCGGATGCCCAGTCGAAGCCCATCCTCTCGAGGACGCCGAACACCTGCCGGAAATGCAGCGCCTGCCGGGCGTCGACTACGTAGACATTCTTGTAGAAATCGAACCGCTTCTTGCGATCTATCGCGGCGGTAACGTCGCGCGTGGCGTATAGCGTCGCGTCATCGCTGCGCCGCAGCAGGCACGGCGGGATATCGTCGCCGAGATCGACCACGAGCGCACCGTCGCTGATCTCGGTGATGCCCTTCCGCTCGGCATCCTCGATGGCGGCGTCCATCTTATCATTGTAATACGCCTCGCCGCTTAGAATATCGAACTCGACATCGAGCAGCCTGTATGCGTCATCGAATTCCTTCAGGCTGAGCTCCTTGAACCACTTCCACATCCTCAGCGCTTCGTCGTCGCCGTCCTCCATCTTCTTGAACCACATCCGGGCTTCGTCATCGAGCTCCGGCTGGCTCTCGGCGTTCTTGTGGAAACGGACGTACATCTCGTTCAGCTTGTCGATGGCGTGCTCTTCGAGCGGATCGCCGCCGGCGTAACGCTTGTAGGCAACTATCAGCTTGCCGAACTGCGTGCCCCAGTCGCCCAAATGGTTGATGCGGACGACGTTGTATCCGAGCGCGGTGAAGATGTGATAGAGCGAATTGCCGATCATCGTGCTGAGCAGATGATAGACGGCGAGATGCTTGGCGATATTGGGCGACGACATGTCGAGGCAGATCGTCTTGCCGGCGCCGACATCGCTCCCGCCGTATTCGCCGGCGCGTTTGACGGCATCAACGAGTATCGAGCCGATATACTGCGAGCGGTCGATGAAGAAGTTGATGTACGGCCCCGCCTGCTCGACGCGTTCGATGGGGTCTTCGACGTTGATGCGCCCGGCGAGATCGGCGGC
>JAUWKK010000010.1 GCA_030614245.1 Planctomycetota bacterium
CGCCGCGGGAGAAGCGGCGGGCGGCCAGCACGGGGCCAACCGGCCCGGTGGCAATGCCCTGATGGATTGCCAGGTATTCGGCAAGATAGCAGGCTCGCAGGCGGCCGCATTTGCCGAGACGGCCCAAGTCGGGGCGTCAGCCGACGGCGCGGCGGTTGCGGTATGCGATCTCTTGCAGGCGGAATTAAAGTGCGGCGAGCTGAAGCCGCAGGAAGCCGCCGAGCGCGCTCGCGCGATACTTTCGCGCTGCGCTTCGGTGGTGCGCACCAGTGCGACGGCCGAGGACGGCCTGGAACAACTGGCCGAGCTCCGTGCTGCGGGCATCACCGGCGGCGGCGAACTCGTGCCCGCCTGCGAGGCGCGGAACATAATCGACGTGGCGCAGGCGGTGCTGAAGGCAATCGCAATGAGGCGGGAAAGCCGAGGCCCGCACCTGTGTTTCGCCGAGCAAGACGCCCCGGAGCCGCTGCCGCGAGACGATCAATGGCAGAAATACCTCGTGATCAAGGGCACCGGCGGCACGATGACCATCGAGGCCGAGCAGCCTGCATCGCTGGACCCTGTGAGCGGTTAGCAGTAATGCGGAAGCATTGGATGGGCGAAGAAGCACAGGGGTGGCACGGTCAACGGTCTTTCGTTGGCCGTGGGATTTCACGTCCAAGCTTCGCTTGAACGTGGCACCCGATTAACACAGATTAACGCAGATGAAGAGGCCTGCCTGCCGCCATGTGGTATCTTCTTCTTATCTGTGTTTATCAGCGTTCATCTGCGGTTTCAATTCTCAACTTCGTGGCAGCTATGCCACGCAATGCAATCTAAGCACCGTCCTGCTACTCTGACTTCGGCATTGACGTCAGGTATTTCTTCGCCTGGTCTTGGATGCCAGTGTCCTTCGCGACTGCGATGACCTTCTTGAGTATCTGCTCGACGTCATGTCCGACGAGGCCCTTTTCGCCATCCTTGGCGGGTGCGACTATGCTGACTGCCGCGAGAGCCGCCTCGGCGGCGACGTCCTTGTCGTCCAAGTAGCTTGCGGCGAACTTCAGCGCGTTGACGTCTTTGACGCCGGCGAGGCCGGCGAGGACGGCCTTGCGGTCGTCTGGCAGCCTGGCGGCGCTCATCGCGGCCTTGTACATGCTGAGCGTCTCACTTGCGGGACGCTTGCTCGGCAGCGCGGTCAGGCGGATGTATGCGCGCAGAGCCAGCACCTGGTAAGTCGCATTTGCGGCAGTGCGGGCGACGTTCAGCAGTTCGGGAGCGGCGTCGGCATCCGGCCAGGCCGTCATGGCCCGGAGTGCTGCTTCTCTCACCTTCCCATCGGCATGCTTGGCGTCGGCAACGATAGCCTTGAGCGCGTTCTTCCCGCCGATGTGCGGCAGGATATGCAAGAGGAGTGCCCGCTTCTCTCCCGCCGTCTTGCCAAGTGCCGCGAGGATGGCGTCTGCCCGTTTCTCGGGATCGGCGATCTTCCCGCTGAGGGCGACTATGACCTTCTGTGCCGCTGCTCGTTCTGCGCTCTTCCGGGCGTTCAGCAGCAGATCGACTATCTTCGGGAGGGCCTTCTCGTCAGCGAGAGAGCCGAGCGCCTTGACCGCTGCAACGCGGACGCTGTCGTCGGGGTCGGATGCGGCGGCGAAGACGGCATCGACGTGTTCTTTCGCCTTCCTGGATGCGAGCAGCTCTATGAGCGCCACGCGCGAGCGGGGCGGCACCTTGCTTAGCGCCCCGACTGCCGCCGACACAACCTTGCTGCCGGGCAGCAAAGAGAGCTGTCTCTTGATGGCTTTGATATCGGTGGGGTTGTCGTTGCCGAGTGCCGCAAAGAGGCCGGTCAGGGCCTCTTGAGTGCCGAAGCGCCTCGCTGAGGTGATGGCCGCGAGGCGGACGACCTGTTCCTTATCTTTCAGGGCGCCGAGCACGGCGGATTGGCTGGCCTTGTCGCCGCGGCGGCCCAGCATTGCGACGATCGCAGCACGGGTCTCGGGCGAAGCGGTCTTCGCCCTTGATGCCCATTTCGCAGTGGCCGCTTCGCCGGGGATAGATGCGGCCAGCTTGAGCGCCGCCTCCCGTATCTCCTTGTCCTTGCTGTCGGCGGCCGCGAGCAGGTCAGCCATTGCGTCTTCACCGATAGCCGAGACGAGCGTGCTGAGTGCGGCGCAGACGACGTTATTCTCGCGCGGGTCCGTGCGTGTTTTCACCAGTTCGCGGCAGATGGCTGCGCAGGCCCGCTTGTCGCCTGCTTCCGCCAGGCGGCTGGCGAAGAGCAGATAGAAGTCGGTCGCCCGCGCCCTCTCGTACTCGGCCTTCGTCTCGGCGGCCTTTTTGAGCACTCCGGCGGCGGAAAAATCGCCTATGTTGGCCAGCGCCCAGAGAGCCGTACGGCGCGTGATCGCGTCGGCGCTCATTGCGTGCTTGAGCATATCCTTCGCCGCCGGTTTGAAGCGAAGTTTACCGAGCGCGCGAATGATGGTGATGAGGTGGCGTCCGGACGCGCCCGGCAGAGCCTCATTCAGCGCGGCGGCTGCCTTTGGGGTGCCGATTCGGGTGAGCGCCTGCGTCGCAGGCTCGCAGAGCGTCTCCTGGCCGAGATACCCGCTGAGCGGCTCGACTGCATCGTCCTTGCCGGCCAACTGGAGCTGCCGTATGAGGAAGGCCTTGATCTCGCGGCCATCGCGGGCGCCAAGGGCCTTGATGAGCGAGCGGACATATACCCGGCGTTCGAGTTCGGCTCCGGGACGCACGACGTAGACCGTCAGGCCGTGCATTGCGAAGCGGACTTTCGAGTTATCGCCTTCTCCGGGAGCAACGAGTTTTTTGCTGAGCTCTTCGTAAGCTGGCGGCCCCAGCTTGACTATCTGCGCGATGATCTTCTGGCCTTCAGAAGCAGACGATGCGGGCAGCTTATTGATCAGATCATCGACGTCTGCGGCTGTGGCCGCCCCGGCTTGGCAGAGCAGCGCGCAGCACAGTGCAAGTAGCAGTAAACGACGCATGAATGTTCCTTTCATATTATTATTGAGGCTGGTCAGTTGCAGCTTTACTCTCATAGATGCCACGGTGCTCGCATCGGCTGATTGATGAAGCGATTGGCTTCTTCGTCGCCGATGAACCGTTGCTTGACGGGATCGAAGCGCAGTTTACGTCCGGTGCGGACTGCGATCTTTGCGAGGTTGACTAACGTGCAGCTTCGGTGGCCCTTGAGCTCGTCGAGGCCGAACGGCCGGCGGGTCTTGACTGAGATATTGAAATCGCCGATCATGGGCTCGGGGTCGGGCAGGCTGCGGAGGGCATTCCGGAGGCCCCCGGGATCGCATCGGAAGCCCTTGTAGATTTTGCCCTTGGGGCCTTCTACGTACGGCCTGCCCTGCGTCTTGCGTTCACCCCATTCGCCCGATTCGAGGATGAGCCTGCAGCCGTCTGCGTATTTCATTTCGACGCGGCCCCACAGCAAGACGGCATCGGGGTGAGGCGGCCACGGTGCATAGGCCTCTATCACGACGGGGCTGGTGCCGTCCTTATCGAGGATATACTGTGCCGGGTCGAGGTAGTGCTGGCCCATGTCTCCGAGCCCGCCGCCGTCGTAATCCCAATATCCTCGGAAACTCCCGTGGGTGCGGTGGCGTGTGTAGGGCTTGTAGGGAGCCGGCCCGAGCCACCTGTCGTAGTCGAAGTGCTTGGGCACCGGCTGGGGCTTGTCGTTAATCCTGCCGCTCCACTGCCTGAGCTTAAAGCCGAAGCCGGTCCACGGGCTGAGGAGCATTGTGACAGGCCAGCCGAGCAGGCCGTTGTTGACCAGCTTCTTGATGGGCTTGGCCGGGCAGCCCATACCGTACATATTCCTGTGAAAACGGAACCACGTGTTGAGGCGGAACATTCGCCCGTGGCGATGCACGGCGTCGATGACGTGCTGTCCCTCGCCGATGGTGCGGGTCATGGGTTTTTCGCACCAGACGTCGCAGCCGGCCTGTGCCGCCGCGATCGAGATGAGTCCGTGCCAATGGGGCGGTGTCGGCACGTGTGCGACGTCGATGTCGCCTCGGTCGAGCACGTCGCGGAAATCCTTGTAGCCTTTGCAGCCGCCGTGTTTAACGGCCCTGGCGAGGTGCTGTTCGTCAACATCGCAGACCGCCAGCAGCTTGCCTATGGGATCGTTCTTGACGTATCCCACGTGGCCCATTCCCATGCCGCCGGTTCCGATTACAGCGTGAGTGATCATATCGCTGGGGGCAGGGGTCCCGGCTCCGAGAGCCATCCGGGGGATGACCGTCACCGCGGCCGCTGCGGCTAACGAACCGCTCAAGAATCTTCGCCGTGATAAGCCTTTTCGGCTCATTGTTCAGTCTCCTTCTTCAATCTGTCTCTAGTAAAGAGGGGGAAGAGGTATCATACAACAAAAAGTCACGCTCCTTCCGAGCACAACTCGCTCGGAGTTGAGCCTGATCCGTATATGCTCGATGGCTACTTGGGCTCTATCTTGAACGTGTGTATCGACCAGTACATTCGGTCTGACTCTCCCGTCTGCACTATTTTGACGAAGCGCGCATACTGCGGCTTGAAGCTGATCGTCACGACGGGCGAGGTGCCCTTTCCGGTGGCGATGGCCTTGCCCCAGTTGTTATTGTCATTCGAGAGGTATAGCTCGTAGCCCCGGGGGTAGTCGCCGGCCGATTTCCTGCATTCGAGCACGATTCGGCCTACCTGCTTCTCGACTTTCTGATCGAGCATGAACCACATGCCTTTTCGCATCGGGCCGGCGGTATCCCACCTGGTATCGGGGTTGCCGTCGAGGGCTTTCGCTCCCCCGCACTTGCCGAGCACTTTCAGCAAGGACGCCTTCATGGCGCCCCTGGCTGCGGGCAGTGCAGGCAGAATATGAACAGAACGCTGTTGGGGGTCGTCGATCTTGCCCGCGACTGTGCTCACCGCCTTCTCGGCAGCCGAGCGCTCGGACGCCCCCCGGGTCTTGCAGAGCAGTTTCACCAGCGACGGCAGGGCCTTAGCATCGGCAAGCCCGCCGAGCGCCTTGAAAGCCTCGGTGCGCACGGATTTGTTGGCCTCTTCGGCGCACTTCAGCAGCGCCGGCACGGCGGCGATTGCGCGACGGGCGGACAGGGACTTGATTAGCATTACTTGCGTCTTGGCCGGAGACGACTTGAGTGCCCGGACTATGGTGTCATTGATGTTCGGGCCGCTCAGGCGTGTAAGGCTGTCGAGAGCGGTCTTTGCTTCGGCCCCCTCTGCCGAGGCGGCTGCACTGGCGAGCGGGACGACGGCCGAGGCGTTGCCGAGCTTGCCGAGGGCCTCTGCCGCAGCCATGCGGACCTCCGTCGTGCGGTCTTTCAGGCTTGCCACGACCTGCGGCAGTGCCGCCTTGTCGCCGCGCCGGGCAAGGGCACCCAACAGCAGCACCCTGCACGAAGTCGATACCTTTGGCAATTGTGCGGCGAATGCCTTCGTAGCTGCTTCGCCCGGGATATCAATTACGTGGCTGACCGCGATTGCCTGCAACGCCGGGTCGCTGCTGGTGAGAGGCTTCATAACTATCGCAAGTGCCCTGTCACCGCTGACGGAGACCATCCCCCGCAGTGCGGCCGAGCGGACGTGCTTCCTTTCGCCGGGGGAATAGAGCTTCTCGTAAATGGCCTGTGCCTTGGCATTCTTGCCGTCCTTGACGAATCTGTCGGCGCACAGCAGGTATGCATCGTTGATGACCGGGCGGAGCTTGGAAGATGCCCCTGAGCGCTTGCGCGCAGCCTCAAGCTCCGCCGCGGCCTCATCGCCGCCGATATTGCCCAGCGCGGACGCCGCCGACTGGGCGATTATCGTGTTGGGGCTTCTCATCAACTGCGCGATGGCTGAGACGGCTTTGCGGTCGTGCTTCCGACCCAGGCTGTCTATTACGCCGGCGAGAATGTCGCCGGGAGCCGCGAGTGACACGGTGAAATGTAAAGAGCTGGCCGTGTTTCGCCCACGTCCAAGCTTTGCTTGAACGTGCCACCCTAACCCGCACGAATCCGGTGTCTTCCCCATTATTGAATCTTCTGTACTGAGTGATCAGTGGGCAGTGATCAGTGTTTAGTTGTAGTTGCCTTTTCGGGCTTCCGTTCATTTTACAGCACGAACATTGTCGTGCAATAGATTTTTGCGCGGATTACACTATTTTACGGTGTCGTGTGGACGCGCGGCCCTTCTCCCTTGATTTCGCCGTTGAATAAGGATATTGTCTTGTGTTCAGCAAGCCAACCGGGCGTGTGCACAAAGACCAGTGGCCAGTGTTCAGTAATCAGTAATCAGTAGCCGGTGGGTGGAGAAACGACAATGGAAATGAAGAGACGTAATGTGCAAAGACGTGATTTCTTGAAGACTGCTGCCGCTGCTGCGGCCGGCCTGACGGTCGTCAAAGCGGGCTCGGTGCGCGGCGCCGAGGCAGGCAGCAAGCTGCTGCTGGGCATCATCGGCTCCGGCGGGCGCGGGAACTTCATCGCCGATCTGTTCGAGAAGAACTCGGAGACCAAGGTTGTCGCATGCCAGGATTACTTCAAGGATCGCGTAGACCGTCTCGGCGGCAAGTTCAACATCGAAGCCTCCCGCAGGTACACGGGCTTGGAGGGCTACCGCGATCTGATAGCGGGCAAAGTTGATGCCGTCGTAGTCACAAGCCCCCCGTATTTTCATCCTGGGCAGGTAGTTGCCGCGCTGGAAGCGGGCAAGCACGTGTATCTCGGCAAGCCTATCGCGGTGGATGTCCCCGGCTGCATGGCCATCGTCAGGGCCGCAAACAAGGTCCAGCGCAAGCTCACTACGCTGGTGGACTTCCAGACGCGCAACGACCCGCTGTTCCGCGAAGCTGCCAAGCGCGTGCATGAAGGCCAGATAGGCGACCTGGTCTGCGGGCAGTGCTTCTATCACACCGGCAGGTTGGGTAGACGGGCCGCGCCCGGGGGGCCGGAAGCCAGGCTCCGCAACTGGGTCTTCGATATTGCACTCTCGGGCGACATCATCGTCGAGCAGAACGTCCACGTGATCGACGTGGCGAACTGGTATGTCAACTCGCACCCTGCCAAGGCTCACGGGACCGGCGGCCGCAAGGCGCGCACCGACGTCGGCGACTGCTGGGATCATTTCGTCGTCAGTTACACCTATCCCAACGACGTGCATATCGCTTTCAGCTCGTCCCAGTTCCTGGTCGGCTTCCACGATATGTGCATCCGCGTATACGGTTCGCACGGCACGGTCGATTCGCACTACGGCGGCCCGGTGCTCATCCGTGGCAAGAAGTCGTGGAAGGGCGGCAAGACACCTCAGATATACACGAACGGCGCGGTCAATAACATCAAGGATTTTCACGCAAGCATCGTCAACTCGAAGCCCACCAACAATGCGCAGGTAAGCGCCGACAGCACGATGGCCGGCATCCTCGGCCGCATCGCGGCTTACGAGAACCGCACGGTCACCTGGGACGAGATGATCAGGGCGAATACGAAGCTCGACGCGAAGCTGAAGCTGAAGTGAGATTGAGGTACAGTGGGCGTTCTGCCGGCGACGCAATGGCTGAGCCACGGCCCAGAATGTGTATGGTCTGTACGGAAAACCGGCGGCTTGCAGCCCCGTGAGGCCTGCCGTAGTATGTGTTTAGCGGGCTGCGAGATGCTGATGGCCTATGTCGGCATAGCCTTCCTGACGACCCGGTTCTGCCGTGAGGTAGCGGCGGTTCGCGAACCACCCCCACGGGTGCCACGGTCAACCGTCTTGGGTTGGCCGTGCATGGTCCCCGTCCAAGCTCTGCTTCACGTGTCTACCCGGTTGCCTTTTGCGTTTTTCGCCAATCTTGCCGTTGCTGTCCTGGCCGTGCTTGTGGCATCCTGTGTCTCGACGGATAGACGAATGAAGCTTAACGGCGTTTATCCCGATCGGACGGCGACTTCTGTATTCAAGCGCGTAACTGTGGATCTCGATCTCGATGCGAGCTATGAGAATCCGTATGATCCGTCCGACATCCGTGTAGACGCGAAAGTCGTATGCCCTTCCGGCAAGATCATGCGGGTGCCGGGGTTTTATTGTGAGCCGCAGATGCGGACGACGACAGGGGATGGCGAGAGCATCGAGCCGTGCGGCCCGCCGCAGTGGCAGGTTCGCTTGACATTCACGGAGCCGGGCGAGCATCGCGTCTGGATCCATGCGAAGAACCGAGCGGGCAAGGCACGGTCGGAACCGATAGTCATCAATGTTTTCGATGCCGATACGCCGGGAATGATCAGGCTTCATGACAGCGATCACCGTTATTTCGTCACGGACCGCGGCGAAGCGTTTTACCCGGTCGGGGCGAACGTCTGCTGGGGCGGGCAGCAAGGTTCTTCGGCCTCCGACGAGTGGCTGCCGAAATACGCCGAGAGCGGCTGTAATTTCTTCCGCGTCTGGCTCGCTCCTTTCTGGGCGACAGCCGCAATGAACACGCAGGACTCGGGCTTCAACTGCATCGACCAGGCGAATGCCTGGCGCCTCGACCATATCATCAACATGGCCGAACAGTATGACCTCCGGGTGATGCTGTGCATAGATAGTTTCAACATTCTCCGCACCACGGAGAAGGAATACGGTTGGTGGGAGGCGTCGCCCTACGTCAGGAGCAACGGCGGCCCGATCGACGAGCCGATGCAGTACTTCACAAGCCGCCGCAGCCGGAAGGCGTATCGCGACCGCCTGCGGTACCTCGTGGCGCGATACGGCCACAGCCCGAGCATCTTCGCCTGGGAGTTCTGGAACGAAGTCGATCTCGTGGACGACTACAGGTCGCGGACGGTGGCATCGTGGCACAAGTCGATGGCGCGCCACGTGCGAAAGATCGATCCGTGGCGGCACCTGATGGGCACCAGCTATTCGGAAACGGCCGGCGATCCGCGAGTCGACGGGCTGCGGCAGCTCGACTTCGTCCAGTCGCACCATTATTCCGCGAAGGACATCCCCGACGAGTGCGACCAGGAGCGCATGAGCAAGGCGGCCGCGAAACGAAAGCCGCACTTCCACGGCGAGTTCGGCATCTCCCACACCGGCTGGGGCACGGGCTACTACGATCCGAAAGGCATTCACATCCACAACGGCCTCTATTCGAGCGTCGGACAGGAGCAGGCCGGAGCACCGATGGCCTGGTGGTGGGACGTTTACATCGACCAGAAAAACCTGTATCCCATCTATGCCGCCTTCACGCGCTGGATCGACGGGTTCGATTTCGTCAGTCAAAGGCCCCGCCGCATCAGTGCCGAAGTGCTCGATGCCTCGGGCATGAAACTTCGCGGTGCTGTCTTTATTCGCCCAACGAACGCCTCTTGGGAGCCGGCGGAGTTCAACCGCCCCGTCACCGTTCACCTGGGCGATGACGGCGAGATCAAAGAGAGCACCGGCCCGATGGCGAAACTCCTCCACGGCCTGGTGAACCATCCCAAGCTGCACAATCCCGCCACGTTCATCCTCGACCTCAAGCGGGCCACCAGGTTCGGCGTCATCGTCGATGACGTCTCCGGGTACGGCGGAGCTAATCTCGAGATCAGCCTCGACGGTGAGCTCGTGCGGAAGGAGAAATTCGTTGATGAAGACGGCAACGAATGGACGTATCCCATCTATAAGTACAACGAGACGTATTTCATCGACGTCCCGGCGGGCAGGCACACCATCAAGGTCGAGAACAACGGTGTGGACTGGGTGTATGTCAACTACCGGCTCCACGAAGGCAAGTCGCTGCGCGCGCTCGGACTTATCGGCGAGACGAAAGGCCTCATTTGGGTGCATAATCCGTCGTATACGTGGGACAACGTCTCATCGTACGACTTCAAGCCCGATCCGGTCAGAGGCGCGCAGCTCAAACTGCATGATCTGCCGCCGGGACGCTGGACCATCGAGTACTGGGACAGCCACGCGGGCAAGACAGCCCTGACGCAACAGAAGACCGTCGGCGCCGACGGCGTAATGGTCATTCATCTGCCCGACGTTGAATGGGATGCGGCGTTCCGCCTGCGGCTGGAGGAGTAGTCTCGGGCCGATGGTATGTGCAATGGGAAGACGGTGCCCGCCCGCCTCTGTATGAGTTTAGCCTGTTTGGAATTCCGGCGGCATGTTGCAGCCCCGTAGGCCATGCCGCAGGCTGGCAGGCAAGCAAGCAAGAACAGCCAACCGAGTACGGTTGACCGTGGCACCCGGCGGGGGATGCAGCCCCGTCAGGGGCGAGGTAGAATAGCCCACGGCCCTGCCTGCCCGCCTCTGGAGGGAACGCCGTGGGTATCGTCTGACCTGATGGCTCCGGGCGCTCATTGCTGGGGAACACAGCCAACCGTAGACGGTTGACCGTGGCACCCGGCGGGGGATGCAGCCCCGTCAGGGGCGAGGTAGAATAGCCCACGGCAACGCCGTGGGTGAACGTGACGTGTAGCACCAAAGCCCCTTGGGGGCGGAGTAGCGCCGGGTATCGGCAGGGATCTGTTGAAGTGGGTAGACTATTCCTCGGGCTTTTTGTGAACGTCCTGCTCGCGGTGGCCGTCGTACGAGTGGGCGCCGGGACGCTGACGGCGGCGATCTGGGGTGCTCTGGCGGGATTGAGCATTTTCGTCGGTTTCGACATGGATGGAATGCTCATGCTGATGGCCTATGTCGGCATAGCGTTCCTGGCGACGCGTTTCCGCCGCGACGAGAAGCGGCTGATAGCCGGCCGAGATGAGCCCGGCGAATGGGCGCCGGGGGATGACACCCGCCGAACCGGACGGCAGGTGTTCGCCAATCTTGCCGTTGCGGCCACATGTGCCTTGTGTGCATGGCGGTTTGGGTCTCTGCCATTGACTGTAGGTTTTCTCTGTGCTCTCGGCACGTCGCTGGCCGACACACTGTCGAGCGAACTCGGCCAGGTATACGGTCTGCGTCCGAGAATGATAACGACGTTTCGCGTCGCCGCGCGCGGGCGCGACGGGGCAGTGTCGTTGCAGGGGCTGGTGGACGGAGCCGCCGGAGCCGCTATCCTCGCCGTGCTGGCGGTTCCCGTGATGAATCTGCCGTTCAACTGCGTCTGGGTCGTCATCCTGGCCTCGGTGGTCGGAGACCTCTCCGACAGCGTGATCGGGGCACTGATGCCGGGCCGGGCGGCGATAGAAAACGAGCTGACTAACTTCGCCGCGACCACCGTTGGGGCTGCCGTCGGCGGCGGGATCGCTATGCTCCTGCCGTAGGCAGGCAAGCGTGCTCAGCGTAAGTGCGGAGGACAGTTGAATGCCGCCACGGGCGAAACGAATCAGCAAAGTGCTCCTGCTCTGCTGCTGCCTGTTCCCGGCGTTGAAGTCGCTGATCGGCATATACCTCGAGATATTCCCGACCGTGACGTATCCGCTCGGGGTGATCATTATGGTCAGCATTCCGCTCGTTACGTGGAAGTTGTTGGGCCTGTCGCGGCGAGACGTCTTCGACGAGATCGGCTTGAAGCGGACGAACTGCCTGCGGGGGCTGGCGAGCGGCGTCGTATTCTCAATCGCTATACTCGGGGCGTACTTCGCATTCTTCAAGCAGGCAATCGACGCGAAGCCGATCGCCGAGAAGGTCCAGTCGCTCGGCCTAACCGGTTACAGGTACTGGCTGATGGTTGTTGTCATATCGTTCTGGAACAGCTTCGCGGAGGAGTACTACTGGCGAGCGTTCGTGCTGGGGCAGTCGCGCAGGCATACGGGCAATGCCTGGCTGCTTTGCCTGGGCAACGGCCTGCTGTTCGGGGCGCACCACGTACTCATCCTGCTGCCGATGTTTAGTTTGTCGCTTGTGGTGTTTTTCGCGTTCGGGACAGTCGTTGCCGGCGCCGTCTGGTCGTGGCAGCGCATTCGCGGCCATTCGATCATTGACTGCTACGTCAGCCACGTCCTGGCGGATCTGGCGGGTTTTTGGGGCGGATGGGACCTGATGAAGTCGGCATAGCCGGCTAACCAGAGACCTCAGACGTCAGACCTCAGACTTCAGGTACAGATTCCGGATTTTCTCCTTCTTATCTTTCTTACCCTGAAGCCTGTAGCCTGAAGCCTTCCTTTGGAGGTCAATAGCCACGTGATGCAGGAAGAAGACCAGGAACTCAAGCGGCGTATACGCGAGGCGCGCGGCAAGTTTGCGGCGATGGCTGCGACGTATTCGTTGGGGGTCTTCAACGATAATTTCTTCAAGCAGGCTGGAATGCTGATAGCCCTGTCGCTTCACTGGGATGAAATGCAGGGCAGGGTGGTGTTCGTCTTCACGCTGCCTTACCTGCTGTTCTCGGCCTATGCCGGTTGGATGGCCGATCGTTTCTCGAAGCGTCAGATAGTGATCGGTGCGAAGTTCCTCGAATTGGCGGCGATGGTGGTCGGCGCGATAGGCATCTGCACGGTCAACTGGTGGCTGATAATAGCTATGTCGTTCATGATGGGCTTGCAGTCCGCCATCTTCGGCCCGGCGCTCAACGGTTCCATCCCGGAGCTCTATCCGGCCAGCTACGTGATCAGGGCCAATGCGATACTGAAGGTGGTCGTTACCGCTTCGATACTGGCCGGTTTTGCGCTTGCGGGCGTTGCGTTGGGTGTGAAGAAGCCGTTCGCGCACGATATCACGACGGGACAGGCTATCGTCGCCGGCGGTGTGCTGCTAATTGCGGCGTTGGGCGCGATTCTGAGCTTCGGCGTGGTGAAGCGTCCGGCGGCGGCGCCGGGTGCGAAGTTCCCGTGGATGGGACCGCTGGATACGCTTCGGGAGCTGTTCGGGATACGGAAGGACCCGCTGCTGCTGGTAACAATAGGCGCCGACGTCTTCGTGTGGTCGACGGGCGCCCTGGCTGTTCTGCTGATCAACAAGATGAGCATGCATCAGTTGAAGCTTGGCGAAAGCTGGACCGGCCTCCTGATTGGTACAGAACTGATCGGCCTGGCGGCAGGCGGTATGATAAGCAGCCGGATTGCGAAGGGCACGCAGTGGCATCGCGTGCTCGTGCCGGCGGCTGTCATAATGGCCGCCTTGATGGGGCTGATGGCTGAGGTGCCGGCGATGCCCTCGAGCGTGCAACTGCCCGCGTTCTCCGTGCTGCTGGCGTGCATCGGCATGGCGGGCGGCGCGTTCATGATCCCGTGCGAGAGCTTCATACAGGTCAGGCCGTCGCCGCAGAAGAAGGGAACGGTGATCGCGTCCTCGAATTTCGCCGTATTCACCGGCATAATGCTTTCGGGGCCGATCAGTAATGCGCTGAACAAGTATGTTCTGCCGACGAACAGTTTTGCTATAATGGGCGCGGTAGCGCTGCTGGTCGGCATCGTGCTGTTCGTCGTGCTGCCGAAGGTGAAGGACGCATGATCAATTTCGTTTTTCGCTGTCTGGTAGTCTTCCTGCTCCGGCTGCGGTATCGCATTCGGCTCAGGGGTATGGACGACGTCCTGAAGCGCGGCAGGAATGGCATTCTATTTCTGCCCAACCATCCCGCTCTGATCGAGCCGATCATCGTTGCGACGTATTTGAACCGCTGTCTGCCCACGGGGGTGATCGCCGACGAGACGCAGATGGAGCGCCCGGTGATCGGCTGGGCTGCCCGGCGCATCGGCGTGCGGACGATCCCGGACACGGTGAAGACCGGCTCCGCCGGCCGCGGCCGGATCCAGACGGCCCTGGACGAGTGCGCCGGGGGCCTCAAGAACGGCGAGAACTGGCTGATGTATCCTGCCGGACGAGTCTATCGGCAATACCTGGAAGACCTGCGCGGCAACAGCGCCATCGAGACGATCCTTAGGGAGTATCCCGACGTGCGCATCGTGCTGGTCCGGTCGCGTGGATTGTGGGGCAGCGGGTTCAGTTGGGCGAGCGGGCGCGCGCCGAGCGTGGCAGAAGTGCTCAAGAAAGGCGCGAAGGCGCTGCTGCTCAACGGCATATTCTTCTCGCCCAGGCGCGAGGTATCGATCGATCTGTGCGAGCCCCACGACCTGCCGCGCGACGCCTCCCGCGAGACGCTGAACAGCTTCGTGCAGGGCTTCTTCAACGAGGATGCTCCCCACAATACGTATGTGCCGTTCACCATCTGGGAAAAGGGCGGCACAGTCGAGATGCCCGAGCCTGACTGGGGCAGGAGTGAACGCGATGCGGGAAGCGTCCCAAAGGCGACGCGCGAGATAGTCATTGAATACCTGCGGGAGCTGACCGGGAAAGCGTCGATCGGCGACGATGACAAGCTGTCGCACGACCTCGGTCTGGACAGCCTCGCCCGTGCCGACCTGCTTGTCTGGCTCGAGAGCGAGTTCGGCTGCGCGGAGGGCAACGCGAATTCGCTCGAGACCGTGGCCGACGTGCTCATGGCGGCGTGCGGCGAGTCGTTCTCGGCGGGCCCCGTAAAGCTCGAGCCCGTCCCGCCCGCGTGGTTCAACGAGACGCCGGACAATCGGCCGCTCACTGTGCCGGCGGCCGAGACAATCACCGAGGCGTTTCTCGCCCAGGCCGGGCTGGCCCCCGATCGGGTCATCATCGCCGACCAGACGAGCGGCGCGAAGACCTATCGCGATCTGGTCACCGCGATAATGGTGCTCAAGCCCGAGATCGAGCGGCTGTCGGGCGATTGCATCGGCATAATGATGCCCGCGAGCGTTGCGGCGGATATCCTGTATCTGTCCGTCCTGTTCGCCGGGAAGACACCTGTGATGGTCAACTGGACGGCCGGCCCTCGGAACGTGGAGCATTCGCTGGGGCTGATCGGTGTCCGGCATATATTGACAGCGAAGGCGCTCGTCGACCGCCTTGAAACGATGGGTGCCAACTTGGGGGCGCTGAATGACCGATTCGTTTTCCTGGAGGAAATTGCCGCAGGGATCGGCAGGGTGAGGAAGCTGTCTGCGTGGGCCAGGAGCCGCCTGAGCTGGGCTTCGCTTGACGGTGCGGAGGTGACCGCTCCCGCCACGGCGGGCAGGCCCGCGGTCATTCTGTTCACCAGCGGATCCGAGGCCGCGCCCAAGGCTGTGCCGCTGACGCATGCAAACATCCTGTCGAACGTCCGGGATATCTGGAAGTGCGCGACGAGCTTCGAGAACGATCGGCTGATCGGTTTCCTGCCGCCGTTTCATTCGTTCGGATTGACCTGCACCGTCATATTGCCGCTTGTTTCGAGCCTGCCGACCGTGTATCACAGCAATCCGATGGATGCCGGCACGCTGGCGCACCTGATTAAAGCCTATCGCGTGACGTTCCTGATGGGGACTCCGACATTCCTGGGCGGCATAGTGCGTGCGGCGAGAGGCGGGCAGTTGTCGACTCTTCGGATCGGCGTGACAGGTGCCGAGAAGTGCCCGGAGCGCGTCTATGATGCACTCGCCGAAAGCTGCCCGCGGATGACAATCCTCGAGGGATACGGCATCACCGAATGCTCGCCGGTCGTTGCTGCCAACCGCGAGAGCGCCCCAAGGCGTTTCACAATTGGAAAGGTGCTGCCATCGGTCGAATATGCGGTTGTCGATGTCGACAGCCGGGCCTCGGCGGGCAGCGGCCGGCGCGCCCGGCAGGGCGGCCCAGGCGTGCTGCTAGTTCGGGGGGAGAGCATCTTCGGCGGATACATCAACTATGAGGGCGATTCGCCCTTCGTCGAGTTCGAAGGCAAGACGTGGTACCGTACAGGCGATATAGTGTGCGAGGACGGCGACGGAGTGCTCACCTTTTCGGGGCGGCTGAAGCGATTCATCAAGCTCGGCGGCGAGATGATCTCGCTGCCCGCGATCGAGGCCGTCCTTGAACAGGTCTACTCATGGGAAAGCGATGAAGGCCCGGTGATCGCCGTCGAGGCCACCAGCAACGAGGAGTCTTCTCCGGAAATCGTGCTGATCACCACGAAGGACCTCGACCGTGCGATGGTGAACGGCCGGCTCCGCGAGGCCGGCCTCTCGCCGCTGCATAACATCCGCCGACTGCTGCGAGTGGACGCAATCCCCGTACTGGGGACGGGTAAGACCGACTACCGGGCGTTGAAGAGAATGTTGGGAGATTGACTGATTCAGTGAACAGTAATCAGTATCCAGTATTCAGTATTCAGTTGCTAGTGCTCAGTGGCCAGTGTTCACTGCTGCGGCTGCGGAGTTGTTCCTCGCTGCGAAGCAGCGAAGGCATGTCGCGTGGGGCTTCGGCCCCAGTTGAGGACCGAAACAAAACGAGTGGCCCTAAAGGGGCAACGGAAAGGAACATCTGCCGTGCCCCTCCAGGGCACAGATATTATACTGTCTGATTCCTGGGGCTGAAGCCCCAGGCTTTATCCCCTGGCCGCTACACGGCCAAGGAATAATGGGGGTATGCGCCAGATGTTTCCTTGTTCAGTATTATCATTCTTCACTGTTTACTGCTTACTGTTTACTGCTTACTGATCACTGCTTACTGTTTACTGATAACTGATCACTGAAGAGCGGGAGATGAAATGGCCGGGAAGATTGAACGCGTGATGATTATATCGGCCAAGGTCGGCGCGGGCCACATTCGAGCTTCGCAAGCGCTGGCCGAGGTTTTTTGCGAGAAGCACCCGGACATCGAGGTGAAAGAGATCGAGGCGCTCGCGTATACCAACGCGGCGTTTCGGAAGACGTTCACCGCCACATACAACCGGCTTGCAGTCAGCCTGCCGTCGCTGTGGGGGATCATCTACGGCAGGCTCGAACGGAAAGAGGTGGACGGCAGGATACAGAAGCTCAGCGCACTGTTGAACCGCCTGAACACAAGACCGATGCTGCGCGAGGTGGACGAGTTCGATCCCGATCACATCATCTGCACGCATTACTTGCCGGCGGAGGCGCTGGAGAAGCGCCGCCGCAAAGGCGAGCTGCGCTCCCCGGTCTCGGCTGTGCTCACCGACTACGACATCCACACGATGTGGGTGCAGGACGGCGGCGATCAGTACTACGTCGCGACCGACGAGATGGCGCACGCTATGATGGCGAAGGGCATCGGCGAGGCAGGCGTGAAAGCTACGGGGATACCGATCGTGCCGGTCTTCTCGCATGAGTATCCCGACAGGCGGACGATGCGCGAACGGCTGGGACTTCGCCCCGATCCACCGACGGTGCTCGTCTCAGCGGGCGGGTTCGGGTTCGGCAAGGTCGACGAGGTGGCTGGCGTGCTCGCCGACGCATTCGAAGACATTCAGCTCCTTGCCGTTGCGGGCAGGGATGAGGAACTTTACAGCGGCTTGCAGGCTGCCGCTGCCGGACGTGGAGGGAAGGTGGTACCGTTCGGATTTGTGACGAACATGCACGAATTGATGGCGGCGAGCGATTTCGCGGTTGCCAAGTGCGGCGGCCTGACCAGCAGCGAGTGCCTCGCAATGAAGCTGCCGATGGTGATTGTCAACCCGATCCCGGGCCAGGAAGAGCGGAACTCGGATTACCTGCTCGAAAACGGCGCCGCATTGCGGGCGAACTCATCTGCGCATCTCGTCTACAAGGTATCGAAACTGCTGGATGACGGCGCCCGCCTGGAGCGCATGAGGGGCGCGATAGGCCTGATCGCGAAGCCTCGGGCAGCGTACGACATCGTTGCCGACGTGTGCTCGGCAGGGATGGAACCACAGATAAACACAGATTAACGCAGATTATGCGGCCATTCTCCCGGGATGTGGCGTCGTCTTATTATCTTGTGTTTATGCCTGCCGATGATCATCTGGCGCTGACGGCGAGGATTGTAGTGGCGTTACCGGCGGGGCACATGATGAAGCCCGTGCCGCCGGGGACTACTGACAGTCTGGTGCGCACGAGCAGTCCGTTTCTCTTCCAGAGGTCGGCGCTCAGGCTGATGCGCCGGCCTTCGCGTGTGGGCGTCGCGCGGAGCGTGAAGCCGTTGGCAAGGTTGATGTTGCTCAACTTGCCGTAGTCTGTGGTGCCCGAGAAGCTGCCGACGAGCATGAATTTCTGGAAGGGCAGCGAATTCAACTTCTGCTTCAGTGCTGCCGGCAGTCTCTTGTCGAGTTGTTTCGCGCCGGCGCCCTGTGTGGCGCGAATTTGGACGACCCGTATAGTCACGTCCGCAGCTATGGCCGTTTGCATTAAACAGCACGTGATGGCAACTGCGAGTGCTCCGATTGTCAGGCTACGTAGTGTCGCCATTGCTTGTGGCTCCATCATCCGCCGATGCGGGTACCACCCAGATCACAGTTACGTCGGCAGCCGCGGCGTAATAGTGTGCGACGCTCACATCCGGCGCGCCGGCTTCGAGCGACATCACCTCCCACGCCGGGCCAGCCGGAACGCTGCCGGGCCCCAGGAGTATATACCCCAGCCCGAGGCTAATCAAGAGGAGAGCCGCTACGGCAAGCGCGCCTCGGCGGGCAGGCCTGCGGAGCCACGACCGTGCCCCAGGCGCCGTTGGCAGCGCCGGCTGGACGTTCCGCCATACTTGCTCCCATTCGACGTCGGTGACGATCGGCCCGCCGGCCTCCCTGGCAATCTGCTCTATCTGCTCGATATCGGCCAGTTCCGAGCGGCAATCGGCGCAGCTATCGAGGTGACCGACGACTTTTTCGCGCAGCTCGTCCGGCAGTTCGTCGTCGAAGTAAGCGCCCAGCAGCGGTTGTATCCTGGAGCAAGCGTTCATCGTATCGCTCCTTTCTCACGTTATCGTGGCGGGCGCCCATGCGTCCCGCACGCATTATGCCCGGTCGGCATCGAGGAACTTCTTGAGTATCTCTTGCAGGTGCTTGCGAGCGTAGTGGAGCCGCGACATCACGGTTCCGACGGGAATATCGAGCGTCTCTGCGATTTCGATGTATCGCATTCCTTGCGAGACGTGCAGACTTATGACGGCTCGATGCTCCGGCGAAAGCTCGCCTATCGCGTTTTGATAGGCCTCCTGGAGTTCATTTCTTGCCGCAGATCGTAGCGGATTCGCATCGGGGCGAAGATCGGGGGCGGCGATCCCTTCGCCCTCACGCGCTTCGTCATACGTCGGATGCGATGCTTCTCGGCTGCGGCACACGTCTATCGCCCTGTTGACAACAATCCGAAACAGCCAGTGAACGAACCGCGATTGCCCCTTGAAGCCGCTCAGCGAGCGGAAAACCTTGAGAAAAGCATCCTGGACGACGTCCAGGGCGTCCTCGCGGTTGTGGGTATATCGATAGGCCAGGGCAACGGCGCGGTCGCGGTACTTCTCGAAGAGTGCCTTGAATGCGTCTTCTTCGCCGGCCCGGGCGGCGTTTACCAGGGCCAGATCCTCGTCAGGACCTTGCGCCATCGATAGCTCAACCTTATTGACGGATGCCGCGGCGGGGGTATTCAAACATTTTGGGACATTTTTTTACAATGCCGACCAGCGGATTGTAAAGGCGCAGCGCCGTGGAGTCAACGGCACGTCTGGTAGCGCGAGCCGGTTGCGTTGTTCCGATGCGGTTGTCTTTCCCACAGGCAGGCGGGAGTGGAACCACAGATCAACCCGCCATAGGCGGGCAGGCACCCGCCTGCCTTCGGCAGGGATGAACGCAGATAAGATGGTCTGGATGCCGAGATGCGCCGTCTTTTCTTTATCTGCGTTCATCGGGTGCTTGCCTCACGGACAGATGCCGCCCCGCGTAAGGCAAGCGTCGCCTCCTCGCTGCGAAGCCGCTGAGAGCCGGGAGGCATATAGGCTGGGGCTTCAGCCCCAGTTGACGAGCGAAACAAAACGAGCCGC
>JAUWKK010000327.1 GCA_030614245.1 Planctomycetota bacterium
AAAATAACCGGAAATTGACTTGACTGTGGTACGGATGGTTGCCGTCATGTGACTGTGTAGAAAGGACTTACGATAGAAGGTAGATTGGACGGATACGAGGCTATGATACTCGCAGAGACCGAGAAAGGGGCCGCCATCGGATATGCCCGCCGGTCAACCGACCGGCAGGAGCAGTCGATCGGCGACCAGAAAAGGGCGGTCGAGAATTGGGCCGAGGAGCAGGGCCTCCGGCTCTTCGAGTGGGACATCGATGACGCCATCAGCGGTGCGGCGGCGAGTGGGCGTGAGGCGTTCCTCAAGATGATCGAGGACGCGCAGCAATCTAACTGCCCGTTCCGCTTCATCCTCGTCTATGACGTCAAGCGCTTCGGCAGGTTGGATAACGACGAAACGGGCCACTATCGTTATCTGCTGCGCAAGGCCGGCGTCGAGATAATCTACGTCTCCGAGAACTTCTCCGGCGACGACACGGACGACCTGCTGCGGCCAGTGAAGCAGTGGCAGGCCAGGCAGGAGTCGAAAGACCTCTCGAAGGTGACGATTCGCGGTCTGCTGACGAAGAGCGACGGCGGGTGGTGGATGGGCGGCGTACCGCCTTACGGATATGACCTGGCGTACTACGACGGCAGCGGCAAGTTCCTGATGGCCGTCCGTTACATGCCTAGCGGGTCGAAGCAGATTCTCAACGAGCACGGTGAAGTCGAACGCACACTCACACCGACCGACCGCCCAATGGTGTCGAAGGAAGATCGCGCGAGGCTTGTGCTCAGCGCACCCGAACGGGTCGAGGCGATTCGACGCATGTTCTCGTGGTACGTCGACGAGGGAACCGGGTTCAAGGGCATTGCGGCGCGCCTGAACCGCGAAGGGGTGCCCGGTCCCGGTAGGCGCTCAGACAAATGGGCGATGACCACCATCCGCGAACTGCTCATCAACCCCACCTACGCGGGCGACATGGTCTGGAACCGCCGCACGATGGCCAAGTTCCATTCCATAGCCGGGAAGCACGCGGTGCAGAGGCCGAAGGTCGGGCGCCTTGCCGTCGAAGACAACGACGAGGTCGACTGGATCGTCACCCGCGACAACCACCCGCCCATCGTCTCCCGCCGTGTATTCCAGCGGGCGAAGGCCATGCGGCTCCAGCGTCGCGAGCGGCATCGACACAACTACCGCCGAGGACGCGGGTCGAAGTCTGACTTCCTTCTCACCGGAATCGTAGTCTGTGCCAAGTGCGGACACAACTGGCAGGGAACCTCGCAGAGCAAGGGCAAGCCCCGCGCCGACGGCACGAGAACCAAGACGAAATACTACGCCTGCGGAGGGTATATCACCAAGGGCAACTCGGTGTGCCGGCGCAGTGTCGTCCGCAAGGAGGCCATCGAAAGTTTCCTGTTCCAGGAAATCGGTCGCAACCTGCAACGCTTCCTTGTCGGCAAGCAGGGCCGCGCGATGCTCGCGGACGCCGTCCGAGACGCTCTTGGTGGGTTCGACACAGACAAGGCCGAGAAAGAGCGCCGCCGGCTGCTCGACGAGAGCGCGGAGGTCGAGCACAAGATCGTACGTCTCATCGAGAACGCGACACCGACCACGCGGGAATTCGTGGACAAACGGGTCGCCGAACTGAAGCAGAATCTCGCCCAGATTGCAGCTCGGCTTTGGGAACTTGACGCGGCGGCAGACAGGGCACTCGATATCGAGGCCCTAATACCCGAGGTGCTCGGCTACATGGAACGGTTCGACGAGGTCGTCGAGGCGGGCACGGTTGACGAGAAGCGGCGTTTCCTGCGAGCATTCACGAGGAAAGTTGAACTCGATCCCGAGACTGGCCGCGGATGCGCGGAGCTCTACTCCCTGCCAACGACTACGGCGTTGCCGGCAGATACCGACAACGCCGCACAATCGTCTTTAATATTGGTAGCGGGGGCAGGATTCGAACCTGCGACCTCCGGGTTATGAGCCCGACGAGCTACCTGACTGCTCTACCCCGCGATTTCTATGCTGATATTATCCGCTTTTACGCGGCTTTGTCAACATGTTTGCAGATTTTGTTTCCCGAATTCTACTGTCATTGCTGCTCGGATGGTTGGGCTGTTGCGCTCTTGCTGGTGCCGTTCGGTGCCTCCCCGCCCCTGTCCTGAGGGAGGCTGACACCTTTCTCAGGGACACCTTCCAGACCTTCCCCAAGCATCCCGAACTCCTTACCAGGGATGCACGATGTGTGGGGTACTTCCCATAACTTCCGGGCCTGAGGCTTGACAACACCGTCCCGGCGCTGTAGCCTGTATATGGGCCGTTTGAGATTGAGCAATCGATACCTGACGCGGGCAGGTTGCAGCAAAGGTGTACGCAACATGGCAGCATCCCACCGTCTGGCTCGGTTGCTCGAGATGATCACGCTGTTGCGAGGCAGCGAGTGCTGGCGCCCGAAGGACCTCGCTGCGAAGTTCGGAATCTCCGAAACGCGTGTCTATCAGGACATCCAGGAACTCAACCGCGCCGGTGTGGCCGTCTCGTTCGCATCAGATGGCTACCGGCTCGATGAGAACTGCTTCCTGCCGGCATTGAACCTGACGCCGGAGGACGTGCTGGAACTGCTTTATCCGGATGCACTGTTCAAGGATGGGGAGCCATCGAAACTGAACGCGCTTCGGGCCAAGATACTCGCCGCACTCGATCCGGAACAGCGTGAGAAATACGGCCGCGTGATCGAGCGTACGGAGGTCTCCGGAGGCAGCACGGTTGAGCGCGACGAGGTCTTCAAGACATTGCACGAAGCCATCGCCAGCAATCGGCGCATCGAGATGGACTACTTCGACTTCCAGGCTGGCGAGACGTCGCGGCGAATGATGGAGCCTTATGGCCTGCTCTATCGCAGGCTATCCTGGTATTGCGTCGGACGTTGTCTGCAACACGACGCAGCGCGCAAGTTCCGCCTGAGTCGCATCGACAGTATCGAGCTCACGCCGTTCACCTTCAAGGTGCCGAAACATTTCTCGATGAAGGACTATCTTGCGGGCTCCTGGGAGCTGTTCGACGGCGAGCCGGTCGAAGTGCTGATCCGTTTCTCCGCCCGCCTCGCTCCGCTGGTCATTGACAGGCCTCCCCGGCCCGAGCAGTCCATCCAGCAGTTCAACGACGGTTCGATCCTCTATAGTGCCACGGTGAAGGGCACCGACGAGATATGCTGGTGGCTGGCGCAGTATGGAGCGGAGGCGGAAGTGCTGCGTCCGGAGGAGCTTCGGTTGAAGCTGCTCGACGTCGGCCGTCAGATTGTCGGGCTATACTCGCGCCTCGCCCCAGGCGACGAGCGGTACAGCGGGCGAGCGGCCGAATCGCCGGCCTTCTACCAGACCCCGCCTGTCGAGCGGGATCGCCCGGCAGACACGCCATGAGGACGTTTCGCATACCGCCCATCGCGGTCGTAGTCGTTCTGATCGGCCTGGCCGCATTCGGGCTGCATGCGCGGT
>JAUWKK010000385.1 GCA_030614245.1 Planctomycetota bacterium
AGTGCGTCCAGGATATGGTCCACAAGGACCTCCGCCGTGCGCGCGCCGCAGCCCTTAACATTATCCCTACTACTACGGGCGCTGCGAAGGCCGTCGGCAAGGTGCTGCCGGAGCTCGACGGCAAGCTCAACGGCATCGCGATGCGCGTCCCGGTCGCCGACGGTTCGCTGGTGGACCTCGTCGCCAATCTCTCGAAGGCGCCCAGCGCCGCCGAGATCAACGCCGCGATGAAAGAAGCCGCCGAAGGCCCGATGAAGGGCATACTCGAATACTCCGAAGATGCGCTCGTCAGCAGCGACGTTATCGGCAACTCGCACTCGTCCATCTTCGACAGCGGGATGACCACCACGATGGGCAACACCGCCAAGGTGCTCTCGTGGTACGACAACGAGTGGGGCTACTCCGTGCGCGTGGTCGATCTGATCGAACTGGCGATGAAGATTGCCGGCTGACCATGCCATAGGCAGGGATTGAGAGGAAAGAGACTATGAAGAAGATGACCGTGAGGGATCTCGAGCTGAACGGCAAGCGCGTGTTGATGCGCGTCGATTTCAACGTGCCGCTCGAGGATGGGCGCGTGACCGACGACACGCGTATCACGGCCGCGCTGCCCACGATCCGGTACTGCCTCGAACAGGGTGCCTCGCTTGTACTTATGAGCCACCTGGGCCGACCGAAAGGGAAGCTCGATCCGAAACTCAGTCTCAGGCCGGCAGCCGAGCGCCTGGCCCAACTGCTGGATTCGCCCCTGCAGATGACCGACGACTGCATCGGGCCGGAAGTCAAGGCCGCAGCGGCGTTCCTCAAGCCCGGCAACGTGCTGGTGCTCGAAAACGTCCGCTTCCATCCCGAGGAGAAGAAGAACGATCCCGACTTCGCCAAGAAGCTCGCGTCGCTGGGCGACGTCTTCGTCTGCGACGCTTTCGGCAGCGCACATCGGGCTCACGCTTCAGTCGCTGGAGTTACCGAGTACCTGACGTCGGTGGCAGGCTTTCTGCTTGAGAAGGAGATCGAGTACCTCGGCAAGGCCGTGACGGACCCCGAGAGGCCGTTCGTCGTGATCCTCGGCGGCGCGAAAGTGTCCGACAAGATACCGCTGATCGAGAACCTGCTGACGAAAGTCGACAAGTTGCTCATCGGCGGCGGGATGGCGTCCACGTTCTTCACGGCGCAGGGCCTCGAGATCGGCACTTCGCTGCTGGAAGAAGACCGCATCGAGACGGCGAAGGAGCTCCTCGCCAGGGCCGCGGATGCCGGCGTCGATTTCGTGTTGCCCGTCGACAACGTCTACTGCGATAACTTCGACGATCCGACTGAGATCGGAACGACCGAGACGCCGGGTGTTCCCGCCGGGCGCATGGGCATGGACATCGGCCCGAAGACGATAGAGCTTTTCAAGCAGAAGCTTGCCGGGGCAAAGACTATCGTGTGGAACGGCCCGGTGGGTGTGTTCGAGAAGCCGCAATTCCAGCACGGCACCCGTGCGATTGCCGAGGCGGTCGCCGAGTCCGGTGCCGTGAGCATCATCGGCGGCGGAGATTCGGCCGCGGCGGTCAGGCAGTTCGGCCTGGCCGAGCGGATGACGCACATCTCGACCGGCGGCGGAGCTTCGCTCGAGTTCTTAGAAGGCAAAGACCTGCCCGGCGTGGTTGCGCTGACGGACAAGGTCTGACGAAGCCGCTGACTCTCGAGGCCATCGGCCAATGAAGATCCGAATCCTGCCATCGCTGCTGTCGGCTGATTTCGCGCGGCTGGCCGATGAGATCGCGCGCGTCGAGGACGCCGGCGCCGACATGCTCCACGTTGACGTGATGGACGGCCACTTCGTGCCGAATATCACTATAGGGCCGCTGGTCGTAGATGCGATCAAGCGCGTCGCACGCCTCCCGCTCGATGTCCATCTGATGATAAGCGACCCCGGCGGCTACGCCGACAGTTTCATCGACGCCGGGGCCGACCGGCTGACGTTTCATATAGAAGCACATCCGGCCGCACAGGAACTGGCCGGCAGGATCAGGTCTAAAGGCGTCCTGCCGGGTCTGTGCATCAGCCCCGAGACCGGCGTCGAGGCGATAGAGCCATACTTGGGGATAATCAATCACGTGCTCGTGATGACGGTACATCCGGGCTTCGGCGGACAGGAACTGATCGATGGCTGCATCGAAAAGGTGTGGCTGTTGCGGGAGAAAGCGCCCGAGCTCAACATCGAAGTGGACGGCGGCATCTACACCGAGACCATTGCGCGAGTCGCATCCGCCGGGGCCAACGAGTTCGTCGCCGGCACTGCCATTTTCAAGGCCGAGGACCCCGCAGCGGTCATAAGCAGAATGCACGAGATCGCCCGCTCGGCGTGATGCTTCGGGCGAGTTTATATCCAGATCGTGGGGTATGCTGGCCAGCCGTGATCCAGAGGCAATGGATGTTTTCAACTCGAACGGCATGCAAGCTGATTCCTGGCCGCGTAGCGGCCAAGGGATAGAGCCTGGGGCTTCAGCCCCAGGAATCAGACAGTATAATAGCGGTGCCCTGAAGGGGCACGGCAGATGTCCCTTTCCTCCGCCCCTTCAAGGCGGCTCGTTTTTTCCGCTCCTCAGCTGGGGCTGAAGCCCCCGCCTATTATGCCCCCCGGCTCTCAGCGGCTCCGCAGCGAAAAGCCGGGGCCTCTCCCGGGCGTACCGAACGCTGACGCTCACATTCGCGGCTGACGGCCCGCAATTCTTCGCCAGCCCGAGCATTAAACACATCCTCTCACTCGTGGCGCATAAGATACCCCACGATAGGGAGTCATGCCCGCTCCGAGCGCTCCGACGCAAGGCCTGAAACCCTCCCAACCGCATAGCAGTCAGCCGCCAAGTGCGGCCTTTATCATATCTTGATACATCTGTGCCACGATGA
>JAUWKK010000016.1 GCA_030614245.1 Planctomycetota bacterium
CATCCTGCGGGCGAGTCCAGTCCGTCTTTCCCGACCATGCGCTCGCTGTGTTCGCGCATCAGGCCGCGATTGTAGTCGGGCTTGAATTGCGGATTATTGGCCAGGCCGAACTGCACGCCATAGCCGCGCGGAAAGGCGCTCTTGGGATTGATCGGGCAATAGACGTTTACCTTCTCGTTCGGTCTGTTGCCTTTGGCGTTTGCGGCGTTGAGCTGCGCGTTCGACCAGATGCCCCAGCGCCTCGGCCTGGTGTCGATGTTCTTCATCGTCGCATCAATGCTTACGCGCGTCGAGTCCTCGAATATCCTGATGATCCGCGAGAACCGTATGCCGCTGCGCTTGTCATCCCGGCTGGTAAGTTGAACGGCGGCGGCATCTTTGAGGATTTTCGCTTCGTGCGGCATTCCATCGAGGACAGCATCCGGCGGGCCGGGCCAGCGGTCTTCGCGACCCCAGCCCTGCGGCGCCGGCCAGAGCTTCTCGCCGCCGTAATTCAGCCACGATCCGTCGGGCGCGAGGCCGGTCTCGGGCGACGTCCTGCCGGCGAGCGCGTCGTTCACCCACATATACTGGAAATCGCCCAGGCTGAACTGTATCACTCTGCCGCCGATCTCCGGCACGATCTGCACCTCGATCACGCTGTTGTTCAGTTCGAGCGTCTTCCAGCCTCGGTAGGTCGACTCCCCTGCCGGCGGCGGCTTGGCAGCCTCGCTGTCCGGCTCTCCGATCGGCGGCTGCCTGTTAGTCGGTACACAGGAAACGGCCGCCGAAGCCACGAGCATCCACAACTCACATCGAAGCATTTTCATCAGTGCCGTCTCCTGTCAGGATGCCAAAACCATGTACCTCTTGCACATGAGCCACCCGGCTGGGCAATATACACGTGGCGGGTGTCAAGGTCAAGGCTGATTCCGAGCGCCTGCATGTGGCAAGGGGCGCGACAGGTTTGGGTCTGGAGTATTGCCTGCGAACCTTCCGCGAACAATATGCGCTCCCGCCGGATAGGCCCGGGAAGTGAGCCATAGTTGAATATGGTATGCCCGGAATTGCTACTTCTCTGCAAGAGTGTCTGCTCCGGAGGTGTATAACATATTGAGAGTCCTGGGCTTGATGCTATGCCTGCGCCCGAGGACACGCGATCCTTTGCATTGACGCGGGCGGCATCGTACAATAGTGGCCGTTGGGCCTTGTTGCGAGAAAGGGGTATGACTATGCGAACGAGAAAGATTGGCGTCGTGGCGTCGGTGGTTTGCCTGTGCTCGCTGCTTCGGGCGGGTGAGGGCCCACCGCAACCGGCAGGAAAGTAACCGCAATGCCCGACGAGCACGACCATCACCGTCACGTCCCTGCCCGTCCGGCAGGCAAGCACGAGGATGAGATAGGAGCGCGCATCTTCCACCTGCTCTGCCGCGCGCCCGCGTGGCTGGGATCAGCGCTCGTTCATGTGCTCGTCCTCCTGCTCGCTCTCTCCTTGCACATAGATATGCGCGGCCCCGATGACCTGAATAACCTGAGGGTCGGCTTTGGAGAGTCACTCGGGCCCGAATCGCCCCTCTTCCACGGTGAGGACTACCTGGACGATCCGCTCGACGTCAGCGACCCGCTCCAGGCCGACACCGATGCATGGGACGAAAACCAGACCGACCGCGACGTGGCCGACAACAAGAGCGCGGCGGACGCTGGCCCGACGCTGTCTAGCAGTGACATGTTCAGCCTGCGCAGCGACGGGGGGCGAATGGAGGCCGTCAAGCGAGGGGGAGGGACCGCAGGCTCGGAAGCTGCCGTTGCCAACGGGCTCGACTGGCTGTTCCGGCACCAGAACGGCAACGGCTGCTGGAGCCCAGCCGATTACCACGAGAATTGCGATGCGAACGCAGGGTGCGGTAAGGGCAAACCGGGGTACAAGTGGATGGACCCCGCCTGCACGGGCCTGGGCCTGATGTGCTTCCTCGGCTCGGGATACACCGGAGAGCAGACCAGGTATCGCGGCACCGTCAACAGGGCCATCGGCTATTTTCTCAAGCATCAGAAGCCCGACGGCTCATACATGCGATACACGGTCGATCGCGTTATGTACAACCACGCAATTGCGACACTCGCGATGAGCGAGGCTTACGCGATGACGCGCCGCTCGGACGTGCGCAAGTCGGTCGAGAAGGCCATCGCATTCATCGCCAGAAGCCAGAACGATGATGGCGGCTGGCGATACAATGCCCTGAAGTATCCCAGGAGCGACACATCGGTTACCGGCTGGGTGGTCATGGCCGTTAAATCGGCCAAGCTGGGCGGCATCCAGGTGGCTGACGAGCTCTTTGACGGCGCCAAACGCTGGCTCGACTACGCCACTCATCCCGAGAGCGGCGTCGTGGGATATACGAATCCCGGCAACTGCATTGGTCCCTCGTACCCTATCGAAATCGGCAACATGACCGTCGAGATATCGCCGGGCACTACGGCCGTCGGAATGCTCTGCCGTCAGTTCATGGGCACGCCCCGCAGCGATCCGTCGATGCGCAAGGCGGCCGTTATCCTGCAGAAATGCCCGCCGCGGTTCGGCGACCCGCAGACGGCGAATCTCTACTATTACTACTACGCGATGCTGGCGCTCTATCAGTATGGCGGCAAGCCGTGGGATGAATGGAACCCAAAGGTCCGCGATCCGCTCGTCCGCACGCAGGAGACCCAGGGCTGCGCGCGCGGCTCCTGGCGGCCCAGCTTCTACTGGGCGCAGCATGGTGATTCAGGACCGGGCAGGATATATGCCACCGCTATGGCGATACTCACGCTCGAGGTCTACTATCGATATCTGCCGATCTACAAGTCCGACGAAAGCCTCAGCGATATCGACCGCGCCCTCATTGCCTACAAGGACGCACTCGAAAGCTATCGCGATTTCGTCAGCCTGACCGGGGCGAAGCCGCCAAAGCCCGAAGGCGTGGCAAAGGCCGCACAGGACGCCGAGCAGAGAATCCTCAACTATCTCACCGCCGACCGCGACGTCGCCGACCTGACCGTCGAACAGGAAAGACGCCGAGCGGGCCGGCGCGCCGCCAGCAACATGCGACTCGCAATGATATACCTGCACACGAAGCGATTCGCACAGGCAATGGAAGTGGCCGACTACATCGAAAGAACCTATCCACAGTTCAAAGGCGCCGACGCCATCAGGAAACTGCGCCTCAGGTGCCTCGGTGGCGAAGCCAGGCGACTCGCCGGCCTCGGAAAAGGAGAAAGAGCCGCCACCTACGCAAAGAAGCTGGTCGAAAGCCGCTACAAGGACCTCATCAGAAACCCCGGCCAGCCGTTCGATACGTACCTCTGGGTTGCGAACCAGTTCTATCATCAAGATGACTACCTCCGCGCCGCCGAGATGTACCAAGCCATCTTCGAGCGCTTCGGCAGCGACGCGAGCCGCAAGGAAGACCTCGCCAAACTTACGCCCGTCATGGCGAAATGCTATATCGAGTCGCTCGAATGGCAGAAGGCCCTCGGCGTGCTGCGTGAGATCGAGAAGACGCACCCACGCTCGGCACCGATACAGCGGGACATCGCACGCTGCCTGCACGAACTCGGCGAGCACGACAAGGCGCTCGAGATATGCGCCGAGCTGCGGGACGGCTTCCCCGCCGGCTCGGAAGGATGGTGGGACGCCAAATGGCGGATCGTCGAGATGCTCTTCGCCCAGAAGAAATACGAGCAAGTCCACAGGATGATCACCCAGGACGTCCTCGTGCGGCCGAGCCTCGGCGGCCCGAAGTTCAAAGAGCGCTTCCTCAAGCTCAGGCAGGCTTGCGCGCAGGCTCTCGGCCCGAAGAAAAGCGACTCGTGATCCTCCAGCCGGATGCACCGATGGCACAAGTCCGTCCCATCAAGCCCGCCAGACTGGTCGCAGGGCTGATTGCCGTTGACGATGCAGCGCTCGAGCTCCCCATCGAGCCGCTCAAACGCGAATTCGGCCCCGTCGATCTGCGCTCCGGGATCATCCCAGTCGACTTTACCGACTACTACGAGAAGGAGATGGGCGGCGGCCTGAAGCGGCAGTTGATCAGCTTCGAGAGGCTCATTGACCCCGCAGCGCTCGCTGACGCCAAGCTCTTCACGAACGGCCTGGAAATGAAGCTGGCAGCGGAATCACCGGACGGCCCGAAGAGATGTGTGAACATCGACCCCGGCTACCTCACCGAGGCAAAACTCGTGCTAGCCTCGGCCAAGGACTTCTCGCACCGCATTTGCCTCCGCGACGGCATCTACGCCGAGGTGACGCTCCATTTCAGGGAAGGCGACTGGCGCCCGTGGCCGTGGACGTTCCCCGATTACGCCACCGAGCCGTACCGCGCGTTCTTTCGCGAGGCGCGAGCAAGGTTTCGCGAACAGATTCGCAGCGGAGATCGGCAGTGAACCGCCGTACGTGTTTAGCATATCTACAATGGCTCAGCGGGCTTATGGCAGGTTGGCACGGCCAACCGAAGACGGTTGACCCTGGCACCCGGCGATAGAGTGAACGTATACCAGCAGTCTGTGTCGATGCCGCTTGCGGCTTGCGGCGAATGGAACGGGGAACTTCCATGCGCGTGATTGTTGCCGTGGTTATCTTCGCTGGTTTGCCGGCGTTCGGCGGCGAGAGAGCCGCGCCTGCACGCGAGGACGCCAAACCGACCGCGGCCGAGCTCAAGAGATACCGCGAGCTCTGCTACACTATGGGCAGCGACGCCCTGAATATCCGCTGGGGCGCGGCGTTCCAGTTGATGGAAGCCGGCCCGAAGGCTATCGGCCCGCTAGCCGAAATCCTCAAGGGCGATTGGGTCGAAGGCCGCCGAATGGTCGCGTATATGCTCGGCGAGATGAAGCATCCGGCCGCCATCGGCCCGCTCGCGAACACATTAGGCGACGCGGACTTCCACGTGCGCTGGAAGGCGGCCGTCGCCCTGAAGGCCATCGGCAAGCCGTCAACCGAGGCGCTCATAGCCGTGCTCGGCGGCGGCAATATCGAGGCCCGGCGCTGCGCCGCGTGGGCGCTGGGCGAGATCAAGGCCGCCGACGCCGCGCCCGCGCGCTGCCGAGTGCTCGGAGACCCCGACCACGAACTCGCCGCCAAGGCTCGCGTCAGCCTGAGCACCCTCGGCACCGAGGCCATCGACGCTCTCGCCCGCGAACTGGATTCCGAGAACGTCCGCGTCCGATACTGGGCAGCCGAGGTGCTGGGCGAACTCGGCAGCCCGCTCGCGCTCGGGCCGCTCGCTCGTGCGGCGAAAGACAAAGACCCCGGCGTGCGCCGGATTGCCGCCACCTCGCTCGGAATGATCGGCGAACCGAAAGCGCAGCCCGCGCTCGAAACGCTCATCAAGGACGGCGACGCAACCGCGCGTCGCAACGCTATTATCTCGCTCGCCCGCTACGGCATCACGGCTGAAAGCGCAAGGACGCCGGCCGTCGGCGAAGGCGCGATCCCGAAGGTCGAGCGCTGGAAGCTGCACGAAATCGAACTGCCGCTGCAAGAGCCGCCCGCGAATGCGAATCCGTTCACGAGCATCACCGTGGGCTGTGATTTCGTGTCCCCGTCGAAAGCCGCCGTCCACGTGCCGGGTTTCTACGCCGGCGCCGGCAAGTGGAAGGTGCGGATAGCGCCATCGGAGGCAGGCGAGTGGTCGTATACCATCAGCATTATCTCAGGCGAAGCCGTCAGAACGCGGCATGGAGTGGTCGAGTGCATCGAATCGAAACGCCCCGGCCCGCCGGCGGCGCATGCGGAGCGGCCCGGCTGCTTCGCCGGACTCGTTCCCATCGAGGTCGGCACGACAAGCCTGTGGCGCCCCGCCGCGAACGGCTCGCCGCGCAACACGCCCGAAGCCTGGAAGAAGCTCTTCGCCGCCATGGCAAGGTCGAAAGTCAACAAGCTGCGGCTGAAGCTTATCGAGCCGTGCAATCCCGCGGTGATAAAGGCCCACCCCGAGCTGTCACCATGGCAAATACGGCCGGACGGCAAGTTCGATCTGACGCGGTTCGAGCTTCGCTATTGGGACGCGCTCGATGCAGTGCTCGACGAGGCGGCCGAGGCCGGCGTTACCATCGAGCTCGCCGCCTTCGACGAAGACGACCTCCGCAGGCCGAACTGGGGGCGGCATCCCTTCAACGCGGTCAACGGTGGCCCCATCGATGCCGAGGAAGCGACGCCGATCTTCTACGACCTGACGCTCGTAGCCAACGAAGCGGCTCAGAAACTTTATCTGAGTTATCTCGCCGCACGCGCCGCCGGGCGCGGCAACGTGGCGATCGACTTGAGCAACAGGCTGAACTACGACCGGGCAGCGGTGCCCTTCGGGCGGCGCTGGGCGAAGCAGCACGCGAAGCTCATTCATGCAAACGCCCCGCCCTGGCTGCTCGTGAGCCTGTCGCCGGCGTCGGGCGCTGCTCCCTATTTCAGGCTTGCGGGCATTGACGTCGCCAATGTGCCGCCGAGTTTTGCAGGCGGCAAGATCGACAAGCCGTGCGTTCAGATAGCGGCCCCGGGCAATGCGGCGGCGATACGCCGGGCCGCGTGGAGCAGCGCCGTGCGCGGCAGGGGGATATCCTTCCGGCCCGAATGCTCGACGGCCGATGCACTGCGCGCCCGCACCGAAATGCTCGCGCCGCTGGCGAAGTTCCTGCGTCAACTGCCGCCGGAGCACTTCAAGCCTGACGATTCGGCGGTGCTGTCGATGCCGAACGGCGTGACGGCATTCGCCGCGAGGTCCGGCTCACACATCTGGGTGTACTTCGCCGGAGAATCTCTGGGCGAGGCCGAGATCGAACTGGGCGCGAAGCCCGGAGCTTACCGCGCCCGATGGTTCTCGCCCGAGGGCGGCGTCTTCGATGAAGCTGTCGAAGGCGAACAGCAGAAGGGCTCAGTTAAGCTGAAATGCCCGCCGTTCGCGCACGACGCGGCCCTGTTGCTAATGCATTAGTATGTGGGGCCGGGTCACTTCAACCCAGGCACGTCAACCCACCGGCGCTCCTGCCATGATCGGAATCCGAGCTCGGCCAGTTGCACCCCCTTGGCGCCTTCCAGCAGGCTCCAGCGGAACGGCTCGTCGTTCACCACGTGTCGCAGGAAAAGCTCCCACTGGGCCTTGAAGGCGTTGGGGTATTCGGCGGCGTCGGAAACGAGCTTCCAGCCCTCGTAGAAGTCAATCGGCTGTTCGACGTCGGGATTCCAGACAGGCTTGGCGGTTTCGGCGTATGACTGCGTCCGGCACTGGCGCAGTCCTGCGACGGCGGTGCCTTCGGTGCCGTCGACCTGAAGGACCAGCAGGTCATCGCGCCGGACGCGGACCGCCCAGGATGAATTGAAGTGGGCGACGATGTCGCCATCCAGCTCGAAGGTGGTGAACGCGGCATCCTCGGCGGTGGCCTCGTACGGCTCGCCGGCTTCGTCCCAGCGCTTGTGGATATGCCTCGCCCCCAGGCAGGTCATGGCCCGAACGCTGCCGAAGAAATTGTCCAGCACGTATCGCCAGTGGCAGAGCATATCCATAATGATGCCGCCGCCGTCTTCCTTGCGGTAATTCCACGACGGCCGCTGAGCGGCGACTCGATCGCCCTCGAAGACCCAGTAGCCGAACTCTCCGCGGACGGACAGTATCCTGCCGAAGAAGCCGCTTTCCCTGAGTTCCTTCAGCTTGAGCAGCCCCGGCAGCCACAGTTTATCCTGCACGACGCCGTGCTTGACACCCGCCTTCTCAGCGGCATGATGGAGAGCGCATGCCCGCTCGAGCGTGAGCGCCGTCGGCTTCTCGCAGTATATGTGTTTGCCCTTTTCGATGGCGTGCATGACGGCGTCGAAGCGGCGGTCGGTTGTCTGGGCGTCGAAGTAGATCACATTATCGGGATCGTCGAGTGCTTCGTCGACGTCCGTCGTCCATTTCTCGATGCCCGACATCTCGACGAGCCGCTTGAGCTTGTCCGGGTTCCGCCCGACGAGCGTAGGATCGGGCACGATCACGTCGCCATCCTTGCCCGTCCCGGAGCCGGGGCCGATCTTCACCCCGCCCTGCTTGATAATCTCGATAATCGAGCGCATCAGGTGCTGGTTCGTTCCCATGCGCCCCGTAACGCCATTCATCACAATGCCGACCTTGTGGACCATCTTTTTCTCCATCGTGAGTATTTGGTGGACTTCCTCCCCTTCGGCTCCTATTCGCTCGGCTTTTCCTGCGCCCCTTCAGGGCGGCTCGTCTTTTTCCGCTCCTCAACTGGGGCTGAAGCCCCCCAGGCGCCCCGCCTATGGCGGGCCTGTATACCTCCCGGCTCTCAGCGGCTACGCAACGAAGAGACGAGGCCCCTCCCGGGCGTACCGAAAGCTGAGGCTCACATTCGCGCCTGACGGCCAGCAATTCTTCGCCAGCCCCAGCATTTACTAACAGGAGCGACATATACTGAACATGCTGCCGCGAGCGGAGAGTTGTTTTCATGTCATTCTGAGCGAAGCGAAGAATCTTTGGCCCCAGGCACGTTCAACCGGCGAAAGATGCTTCGCTCAGAGCTCAGCATGACAAAGCTTGGCGTTTCTGCCACTTACTAAATGGCCCGCCTGCCTGAGATCGCGGCCGGTCAGGAACGTTCAATGTATTATGCTCTCCGTAGTAACACATCCTCTCACTCGCGGCACATTAAAATACCCCACGATAGGGAGTCAGACTCCCCCCTGCGCCGGCGGCTTTACCGCGGTGCCGGGCTGTGAGCGTTCCGGTGGCTTCTTCAACACCCTCAGCCTCCCCGCCAGCTCCCTCAGAATATCGTTGGCAGTGGGATTGCCGCGCTGCCGTTTGAGCAGCTCGTGGCAGACCGTCCCGGCCATCAGCGGGTTGATCCGCTGATAGGTCCTCGCCAGGAGCTCCATCGTCTCGATGTCATTCTTGGACGCGAGCTGCCGCTGGCAGACGCGGGCGACATCCAGGAGGATCCCTCTCATGTCGTCCTTCCTGCCGACGCGGTGATAGTATTCGGCCAGCAGGAACGCCATTCTCGGCGAGAAGTTCTTTTTCTCCGAGGCCATATCCGCTTCGAGCAGTGCGACTGCCTGCCCGAGTCGTGAGCCGGGCTTGCCCGAGAGCAGGTCCATAGTCAGGAGGGCCTCGTAGAGCTGTTCGCTGTCGAGGGCCGTCTCTCCCGGCTTGCGCTTCTTAATGGCCTGCTCGCACAGCTCGGCGCCTTCGCTCAGGATGACTTCTGCCCGTGCCGTATCGCCCAAGCCCTTCAACGCACGGGCGAACTGCACACGCAGCAGCGGCTTATCCGGCATAGCGCTGACGGCGGCGTCAAGGTACCCGGTCACCGTGGCAAGGATTTCAGCGCGTTCTTTGAGCGGCAGAAGCTTGATGGAGTTCAGCCAGGCGCGAAAGACATCAGCACCGGCCGGGCGGAGCTTGCAGTATTGCTCGAAGTAATCCGAGGCGGCTCTCAGGTTTCGCAGGCTCTCCTGCAGATACTCTTCCGGCGCCGGCCCTTCGGTCAGTTTCCCTGACTGCCGGAGTCGCGCCTGATGCTGACGAATGACGGCAAGCCTGATGTGCAGCTCGGCCAGTTGGTGGTCGGTTCTTCCGAAATGCGGCGCTCGAATGTTGATGGCTTTCAACTGCTCGATGGCCACCGGGATGTAACGGACATCAATGGAGCCGAACTCGGCAAGGATGCCGGCGATCTTCGCTCGGGCCGCCAGCCCGGCTATCGGCTCGCACAGAATCCGGTTGCCGGCTTTCTGGAAAAGCTTTCTAGCCTCGACGAGCTCGTCCTTCGATTTCGCGCTCTTGAGGATGCGATTCCCCGCCGCAAGCTGATACTGGCTCTGCACGCCGGGAATACTCAGGCACCACCAGGCGATCAAGATGACCATGCCCCAGGCATATCCGCGCCAGCCGGCCGTCCAGCGCGACTCGCCCCGGGGCAGCGATTCCTTCTCCCGCGCGATCAGCAGCCCGCCGAGCATCGCTGATGCTATCCAGAAGTTGATCTGAACGTCGGGATAAGACGGCCCGACCGATACCAGCGCATGCGCGACCATGGCAACAATGCCGCCGCCTGCACCGAGAGCCAGCGTCCGGTCGAACGACGAGCCGCCGTTCGATTCCCGAACGTCACCCGAACCCGAGCCGAGCGTGAATGCCGTCCGCAGGAGAGCTGCGATCATGCAGCCGAAGAGCGTCAGTCCGACGGTGCCGAGCTCGATCCATATCTCGAGCGGCTGGCAGTGCGCGTGGTGAGTCGTCATTGCCGCGTGCGGATGACTGTAGTACTCCCGCACCTGGTTGGGCACCTGGACGATGAAGTATGACCCCAGCCCGTGGCCGGTGACTGGCCTATCGAGCGCCGTCGCGAGCGAGCCTCTCCAGATCAGCGGGCGAATGCCGAGATACTTATTCATGATGGCCGGCTTCGACACCAGCATTCCCGTCATCACCGCGCATACGATGAACGCAGCGGCGATGATCGGCCATCGAGCCCTTCGGAACCGCACCGCCGCCATCAAGGCGGCACCTGCGGCCAGTCCGATGACCGCGCCCCGGCACTCGGTGGCGAACATCCCGACTATACACAGGCACAGCATCACCAGCAGCAGCACTCTCTGGCCCCAGCCGACAGACCGGCGGAACAGAAACGCCGCTGCCATGGCAGCCGGCATCACCAGGAAGCCGCCCGCGAGATTCTTGTTCGGGAAGAACCAATGCTCGGTGCCGGTTGCCTGACCGTGGTAATAAACCGCCGAGATGGTAACCGCCGCGGCCGCCGCACTGATGCCCAGCAGCACGACGAAGACACGGCGCGCCTGGGCGCTGGCGAAGACGTACATCAGTCCTATTGCGCCGGCGACGTAGCTCAGTTGCACTGCAAACGGGTGCGCGCCGGCCCATCGCCACGGCGACCATGTCAGCGTCAGGCCGCTCCACCCCAGCAGCAGCGCGGCCGGCAGCACCACGGCCCTCGCCCGCCGCAGAGCCTCAGCTATACCGCCGCGGAACATCATCGAGAACCACAGCATCGCCGCGGCCGTCTGGAAGAGCGTCAGTTTCAGATAATGAGGGTAGAACGTCGTGGAGTTGAAGTACCGCCCCGGCGGCAGGTACACGAAAGGCAGCACGAACAGAATAATCAGCGCGGTTATCCCCGCGAGGCAGGGCTGATCGTCTATCGTAATCCCCATCGTCTTCGATTCGGCATGCAGCAGATGCATCGAGGTTGCTCCCGCGCTGTCGTTCCGGCTGGATTATAGACGATAGGGCGTTGAAAGCCAATGCTTTGTGGATGGGAAGGCTGGAACGAAGCGGCGCCTGCCGATTCGCGGCACTATTCCGCCCCGCCTGCCCGCCTCAGGAGGGTTGGGGCTGGGATTATACTCGTCAATCTTACCCACGGCGTTGCCTCCGCAGGCGGACAGGGCCGTGGGCTTTCTTACTCCGCCCTTTCAGGGCTTCTGCAATTTCACGATCTATACCCACGGCGTTGCCGTGGGCTGTTCTATTTCGCCCCTTACGGGGCTGCAAGCCAATGCAGGGTGCCACGGGTTGGCCGCGCCTGCCTCTGGCATGGCCTGCCTGCCTCTGGCAGGGGCGACCCCGCCACCGCGGACAGGCAGGCGCCGGGCGGGGCGAAGGGATCGGCGCTCATGAAGCCCCAACCCTCCTGAGGCGGGCAGGCGGGGCAATGTATGATAGCCCAGGTCAACGCCCTGGGAAACAGGATGCTGATAGACGTTCAGCCCTGAAAGGGCGAGGTAAACTATAAGCTTCCGCGGGTATTCGCCGTAGACGATGATCTCTTTGCGGCTGTAGATGCCCAGCACGCAGAGCTCCTCGCTGGCCACGTGATGAATCTTCGTGATGCCGCCGTTCTTCATTGCGGTCGAGATCGACGCATCGCCGAAACCGACGAGTATGATGCCCTGGGCCTTGGCCCGGCCGACCTGCCCATCGCCAACCGTCGCGTCGCCGACCGCCCCCGGGCGCTTGCCGGCGATCACCACCGGCGCCCAAAGGGCGCGGTTCGGCATTGTCCAGCAACCCGTGCATACCACGGTCAATACCGTCACAAGAGCAAGCTTCAACACCGTTCTCATAGCAATTCCTCCTCCAGTAAAACCATATAACGACTACAAAGCCACCATAGCAGCGGCTTTCGGATGCGCCAGTATACGGCGCGGCGCCGGGAAGTCAAAGAAATTTCGCCGCATCCACCGAGCGCCGGCACCTCACGGCAGATCGGCCGCGGCGAATGCAGGGAGACGCGAGTCCTTTTCCGAGAGTATCACGTCGCCGATCGGCCAGCGGATGCCGATTTCGGGATCGTTCCAGATGATCCCCCGCTCGAGTTCGGGAGCATAGGCGTCGCTGGTCTTGTAGAGTATATCCACCTCGTCGCTGAGCACGCAGAATCCGTGGGCAAAGCCGGGCGGGACGTAGAGCATCCTGCTGTTCTCCGCAGAGAGTTCCTCGCCGACCCACCTGCCGAACGTGGGCGAGCCCGAGCGGATGTCAACGGCGACGTCGAAGACACTCCCGCGCACGGCACGGATGAGCTTGCCCTGCGCCCTCGGCGGCAACTGGTAATGAAGCCCGCGAAGCACGCCCCTTGTCGAACGCGACTGGTTGTCCTGCACAAACTCCAGTTCGATGCCGTTTGCATCGAATGCCTCGAGCTGGTAGGTCTCGAGGAAGAACCCTCGATTGTCGGCAAAGACCTCGGGCTCGATTAGGATGACGTCGGGAATTTCGAGCTTACGGAATTGAAACGGCATCGTGTCCCCTCAAATGCAGGCCCGCAACGTTACAGCACGGCGGCATTATGACGCGAACGAGCCGGACAGTCAAGCCGCAGACCGGCCGAGAATCTGCATCACGATCCAGGTGCAGGGCCTGACACTCATGCATGAGGCTGACCCGCTGGGCCGTGGTTCCATATCTTATGAGCCCTCTTGCGCCGTGTCGATGCCGGCGCTACAATCAGCCCACGCTTAGCGACTTTACAGGAGACCATAAGATGACCGTGAAAATGGGCGTTGTCGGCCTGGGCAATATGGGAATGGAATTCTGCGCGATGATCGACCGGAACTATCGCTCGGAGCTGAAGGCCGTCTGCGAGAGCGTCCCCGAACGCCTCGAGGAAAGCGCGGGCAGGTTCGGCGTCGACGGCTACGCGGACTATGCCGAGATGATCGAGAAAGCCGACTTGGATGCCATCTACATCGCGCTGCCCGATTTCGCGCATCGCGAGGTGACCGAGCTGGCCGCAAGGGCGGGCCTGCACATTCTGCTCGAAAAGCCGCTCGCGACGGATACAACCGACGGCGAGGCTATGCTCGATACGGTCAACGACGCCGACGTGATGGCTATGGTCTGCTTCGCGAATCGGTGGAATCCGCCCTTCGTCGCCGCGAAGCGGGCCATTGACGCCGGAGAGGTCGGCCGGATTATCTCGTGCAACATCCGGCTGAACGACCGTATCTTCGTGCCGACGAAGATGCTGAGCTGGGCGGCGGAATCCGACTCCTCGTGGTTCCTGCTGAGCCACGCGCTCGACATCGCATCGTGGCTGAACGGCCGCGAGGTGAAGCGTATCTACGCTACCGGCGTGAAGAAATTGCTCGTCGGGATGGGCATCGATACGTACGACTCGATCCAGGCCGCCGTGATCTACGACGACGATTCTCAGGGCATCTTCGAGGCCAACTGGGTGCTGCCCGAGGGCGCGCCGCGAATGTACGACTTCAAGCTCGAGATGATCGGCGAGAAGGCGGCTGTCCAAATCAATACCACCGACCAGATGGTGCGGTTCATCACGCCCGAGAAGTATGAATACGGCGACGGGCTCGCCAGTGAAATCGCCGGACAATTTCTGAATCCGTCCGCGTACATGCTCGAATCCTTCCTGCAGACCGTTCAGGGGGAGACGGAGCCGACGGCGACTTTCGAGGAGGGTCTCGAGAACGTGAGAGTGCTCGAGGCGCTGCACAGGTCGCTCGATACGGGCCAGGCCGTTGACGTGGATGCACACCAAACCCACCGCCGCCAAGGCGGACAGCAGAAGGACAACAAATGATTTCTAACGGCGATATTCTCAAGGCTGTCTATAAACATATCGATTTCGAGCGCCTGCAGCGGGCGTGTCCTGATGCGACGCGCAAACGCGTGGCGAAGGTGTTCGGCCTGCGCGACGGCCGACGCGCAGGCAAGAAGGCCCGCACCCCGCAGGCATCCGTCTCGCTCGTGATCAACGCCGACGGCGGCTCTCGCGGCAACCCCGGCCCGTCCGCCATCGGAGTGTTAATCTGTAATGCCAAGGGCAAGGTGATCGACCGGATAGGCGAATGCATCGGCCGCGCCACGAACAACGTCGCCGAATACCGCGCGATGATACGCGGAGCAGAGCGCGCCGTCGAACTCGGGGCGGGACACGTGACCTTCTGCGTCGACAGCGAGCTGCTCGCCAAGCAGGTGAGCGGCGAATACAAGACGAGATCGCGCAACCTTGTGCCGCTCCTGATCGAACTCAGGGGGCTGCTCGACCGCATCCCCGAGTGGCAGGTCAGGCACGTCCCCCGCAAGCAGAACGCCCGCGCGGATGCGCTCGTCAACCGCGCACTGGATGCAAAGAAATGAAGGACAGAGGCGAACGGCTCGGGCGTGAATTCTGTCTGCAAGCCACGCTCGAAGTCACACGCGGCCTGCTCGGCAAGTGGCTCGTGAGGCGAAACGGACGGGCGATCACAGCCGGGATGATCGTCGAGGCCGAAGCCTACTGCGTCGACGACCCGGCATGCCACGCCAACAACGGCAAGACGCGCCGCAACGCTACCATGTTCGGACCGCCGGGCCACGCATACGTCTCCTTCACATACGGAATGCATCACTGCATCAACGTCGTCACATCGCCCGAAGGCGTTGGTGAAGCTGTGCTCATCCGCGCCGTCGAGCCGACCGACGGTATCGACCTGATGAGGCGCAGGCGTTCGAGGGACGGCCTGACCGACCTCGCCTCCGGCCCGGGCAAACTCTGCATTGCGATGGACATAGGACGCGAACTCGATAGCGCCGACCTCATCGCCGGTGATGAGATATGGCTCGAAGACCGTGGAGCCGTCGTCGATGAGGTCACGTGGAGGCCGCGCGTCGGCATCCGCCAGGCGGCCGACCGCCTGTGGCGAGGCTGCGTCTCGGGCAGCCGGTTTGTTTCCCGGTGATGGGCTGGCCGGGGTGGGCAGGCGGGTCCGCAGCAACAATGCTTGAAACTTCGCCGGCGTGCGATAAAATGGAGTTAACGAACGAGACGTTGTTCGCCAGCCAAAAGATCGGAGGATGCAGATGAACCGGTTTCGATGTTTCTTGATCCTGGTAGCCGTGGCGGGCGCAGCCCTGGCGGGTGAAGCTCCCGGCATGCAAATGTGGCGGCAGATCGAAATCCCATTGACTTCGTCCAGCCAGTACGAGAATCCCTTTACCGATGTAACAGTCTCGGCCACATTCACCGGGCCTTCGCAACGGAAGTACACAGTCGATGGCTTCTACAACGGCGGGAACAGTTGGCGGGTGCGTTTCATGCCCCTCGAGTCGGGCGACTGGTCCTACGTGACGAAGTCGTCGGATAAGGCGATGGACAGCCTTAGCGGCGGTCTCAGATGCACGGCCGCGGCAGGGCTGGGGCCCGTCTATGCCGATGACAAGCATCCCGGCCATTGGTGCGACGCTTCGAGGCGGGGGTTCTATTACAACGGCGCCAAGTGTTTCCCGCTGTTCGGACTGACGAACAGCTCCACGAAAGGCCCATACGGCGGTTGGGATACTTTCGTCGAGTACTGCACGAAAATGAAGTTCAACTCGATAATGGTTGCGCCATATTACAGGGCAGGCGGGATTCCCCACGGCGGCCGATGGCCGAGTCTGCCGCCGTACGCCACGATCTGGCCTGCCAAAGGCAAACCCGACAAGCCCGGCGACATCAACAGGCCGGCCCGAGTCGATTTCAACCGCTTCTACCTGCCGCAATGGGATAAGATGGACGAGATCATCCGTGAGATGCGGAAGAAAGACATCATCGCCTACGTCGTGCTGCATCCGGGAGGCGCGCCCCGCGTACACAATACCAAGAAGTTCAGCGAAAGAACGGGCCTCACCGAGCAGCAGGAAGAGCTCTACTTCCGATACGCCGCCGCCAGGCTCGCCTCATTCGCCAACATCCGCTGGTGTCTGGCCTGGAAATACACCGGCTATCGCGACGAGCGATGGGCAAAGAAGATGGGCAAGCTCATACGAAAGTATGATCCATACTGGCATCCGCTGTCGATCCACGGTGACGAAGGCCTACGTCTGGGGCAGGAAAAGTGGGTCGATTTTCTCATTCTGAGCGGTCGGACCGACGACCCCAAGGCTTATGAACGCGCCCGGCGCCTGAAGAAGCCGATCGTCAACGATGATTACGGAACCGAAGGCAGGAAGCTGCTCTCCACCGACCGGATTCGCCGGGCCAACTGGTATCTTGCCGTCAGCGGAGCTTACGGCTCCTACGGGAATGTCACGCGAATGACGGGCGATTTCAGCAATATGCTGCGAGACCCCGACCCCGGCGCAGATGCCGTCAAAATCCTGTACGAGACCATGGCCGAAGTGCCCTGGACCGAAATGGCGCCTGACGACGATCTTATCAAGCGAAGGGGCCGCTGTCTCGCCTGCCCCGGCAAGGCATACCTCGTCTACCTGCCCGCAGGCGGCCAGGTCACGCTCGATCTCTCAAAAGAAAAGGAGCCGATGACCGTCCTGAGGATTGATCCCCGAACGGGAAAGCGGAAGCGGCTCGACCCCACACAGCCCCGCAAGCGATTGAGGCTCGCCACCCCGTCCCGCAGGGACTGGGTGTTTATGATCGGGCATTTCGGAGAGGAGCCGGTCGAGGGGACGAATTGACGGATGCGCGGCGGAAGGGAACCACAGATAAACTCTGATAAATGCAGATTGGGAAAGCAAGAATCAGCATCTGTGCTTATCTGTGTTCATCTGCGTTCATCTGCGGTTTCATAAGAAGGCAACAGTAACCACTGATAAACACAGATGAACGCAGATTGGGAAAGCAAGAATCAGCATCTGTGCTTATCTGTGTTCATCTGCGTTCATCTGCGGTTTCATAAGAAGG
>JAUWKK010000274.1 GCA_030614245.1 Planctomycetota bacterium
CACCACCCCCCCCGCCACCCCCCAGCACCTGAGCATATCTCTCAATTCCGCAAAGGAATCGAAGAGCCCCGTGGGATTGAGTTGGGCCAGTCTCTCGCGGCCGCGGAAGCCGTAAGTGGCGGCGTAAACGTCGATCCCGGCCCGTTGCGCGGCAAGGACGTCCGTGTCGCCGTCGCCTATCATCACCGTGCGCTCGGGGGAGGCGCCGTGGCGCTCGCAGATCATCAGCAGGCCAGCCGGATCGGGCTTGATAGTCACGCCGGAGCCGTCGCCGTAGCAGCCGTCGAAGAACCGCATCAGCCCGAGATACTCCAGGGCCCGCTCGCAGGGCGCCTGCGGCTTGTTCGTGTAGACAACTTTCGTCGCGTTGGAGAAATGCTCGAGCGTCTCGGTCACTCCCGGATACATGCTGGTCTGCACGGTCGCGTGGTCGGCGTAGTAGGCCCTGTGTATCCGCAGAGCATCATCGAGTTTGTCTTCGTTGTCTTCACCGAGCGCCTTGCGCATCAGCACAACCACGCCTTCGCCGATGTAACTGCGCACCTCGGCTACCGTCCGGAACGGCAGGCCGAATTGCGATAGCGTGTGATTCACCGACGTGCTCAGGTCGAGCAGGCTGTCGATGAGCGTTCCGTCGAGATCGAAGACCATCAGGTCGTATCTGGAGGTGTCAGCCACGATGTGAGGGCTCCTTCTGTTTCAGACTTCAGGTCGCGCGAACTTGGCGATGAGTGCCTCGGCGCAGCGGATGCCGTCGACTGCCGAACTCGTTATCCCTCCGGCGTAGCCCGCTCCCTCGCCGGCCGGAAACAGCCCCTCGGCCGATACCGACTGGCACGTGTGGCGGTCGCGTATTATCCGCACCGGCGATGAGCAGCGCGTCTCCGGCCCGGCAAGGATACATCTGTTCGATGCAAGGCCCGGGATGCGTCCGTCGAACGTCCGCAGCGCACCGGCTATTGCCTGCGCGACCGGCTGCGGCAGGCAGGCGGCCAGCTCGGCCGAGTTCACCCCGAGCGGATAGGAAGACGTGATCGGCCCGGACGATTCGCGGCCGTCGAGGAAATCATCAGCACGCTGCGCCGGCGCTCTCAGGTCGCCGTCGCCGAGTTCGATGCCGATCCGTTCCCAATGCTGCTGAAACGCCACGCCCGCGAGCGGATCGTCGCTCCGGAAATCCTCGATGCCGACCGGCGCGACTATCGCACAGTTCGCAAGCGCGCCGTCCCGTGCGCGGAGGCTCATTCCGTTCGTGCATATCAGGCCGCGCTCGTGCATCGCGGGCACGATGATCCCGCCCGGGCACATGCAGAATGTATACGCGGCGCGTGTATTGCCACTGCGGCGGGCCGTCAGCCGGAAGCTCGCCGGCGGAAGCTTCGGATGCCGTGGCAGCCGGCCGTAGACGGCGCGGTCGACGAGTTCCTGCGGCAATTCGGCCCGAACGCCCATCTGGAATGCCTTGGCTTCCAGCCCCACGCCGGCGGAGTTCAGCATCTCGAATACGTCGCGCGCACTGTGCCCCACGGCAAGGATGCTCGCGTTCGTCTCGATCCGCTCGCCGTTCACCCGCACCGCACGCAGGCGGCCGGCCCGCAGTTCTATGCCGTCGAGCTTCGACTGGAAGCGGAACTCGCAGCCGAGCCTGGTCAGTCGCTCGCGAAGCCGTCCGATCACGCCGGGCAGCAGATCGCTCCCGATATGGGGAGCCGCGTCCCATGCGACGTCCTCCGGTGCGCCGCAGGCGATCAGCGTTTGCAGCACCCTCGTGATCCGCTCGTCGCGGATGCGGGTGAAGAGCTTGCCGTCCGAGAACGTTCCGGCGCCGCCCTCGCCGAAAACGACGTTCGATTCCTCGTCGAGCCGGCCCGTCTTGAAGAGCTCCCTGACGTCGGCGACGCGCCGCTCGACCGGCTTGCCGCGTTCGATCACGAGCGGGGCGTATCCGTTTTCGGCCAGTGTCAACGCCGCGAACAGGCCGCACGGCCCCGAGCCGGCGACAACTACACGCCCGCGGATTTCGCCGGAGCCGACGGGCAGCTCCACAGGCTCCGACGGCACAACGAGCGAGGCGTTCAGCACGCCGGGAGGCAGTGGTATCGGCTCCTTCAGGCGCACCTCGACGCCATAGATGAACCGTATCCTCCGCTTGTTGCGGGCGTCGATCGACCTCCGGATGACGGAAACCGATTCGATCCGGCCGTCCGAGACTTCGAGCATCTGAGCGCAGCGATTGCGGAGCAGTTGCGGGTCGTCATCGAGGTCCAGCGCGATGTGCTGGAGCCTGACTACGCAGGCGGTGGGATCGCGTGCGGTGCCGTCATTAGCGTCCATTCGGCGATTCCATCCAGTCGGTAGTTTGCTCGATCACCTCGCGTTCCCAGGCGACGGAGTAGTAGCTGTGGTTGGCCCCTTTCACGGTATGGAAGGCCGCCGGAACGCCGTGCCCGCCGCACCATTTGCGGTAGAAGTCGGGCGCACCGATGGCGTCGTCATCCAGGCTGCCGTAGATGAACAGTGCCGGGCCGGCAAAGCCATCGAGGTCCGACATTATATCGCGCCGCGAGTCCTTGGGATTGCGTCCGCCGCCCGCAGGCTGCTGCTCCTTGCCGAAGATGATCCTCCGTATCAGCCGGAGGTTGAGCTTGCCCTTGATGAGCTTGAGATACGTCTCGGGGCGGAGAAGCTTCCTGGCGTATTCGGCTAGCAAGAGGTTGCGGCGCTGCGCTGCCTGGCTTTTCGTCTTGAATGGAGCAAAGAGCGGCGTGGACCAGAGGATGATACCATCGAGCGATTTGTCGAGCGAAGCGGCGCCGAGCGCGACGTTGCCCCCGGAGCAGATGCCGAGCAAGAAGAGGCTCTCGATGCCGGGCTGCCCGCGCATCCACCTGACGGCCGCGAGAGCGTCGTCTATCATGCCGTCGAGGTCTGTTTCGCAGTCGGGTTCGAGCGAAGCGCCTCGGCCGCGCAGGTCGAATCGCAGCGACGCGATGCCGCGCCGGGCCAGTGCCGCCGCAGTATTCACGAATATCCGATGCGGCCCCGTGCGATAGCCGCCCCAGCCGTGAATCATCACGACGCCAACAGTGGCACCGTCGGGCAGGTTTGCCATGCCCGGCAGGTTCGATGCCGATTCAATCAGTATCGGACGCTCCATCAGGACGCCCCCACGGATGTTTTCGCCTCTCGACGCGGGCAGGTTGCTTCCAGACCGCAGAGGTGACCCGGGCCGTCGCGGCAGTCGGGCGTCGATTCTTCACGCCTGGAACGATGGCGCTCGGACAGCAGGAATCGCTTCGAGACTCCCGCGTCGATGTGGTCCCACGGCAGCGTTTCGTCCTCGTGCCGCTCTCGGCAGGCGTACCATTCGCCGTCGATGCCGGTCTGCTTCAGTGCCGTCAGCCACTTGTCGAAGTCGAAGGTCTCGTCCCAGGCGTCGAGCCTGCAGCCGAGCTGCCACGCTCGCATGATTGCGGCGCCGAGGCGGCGGTCGCCGCGCGCGAAGACGCCCTCGAGGAAACTCAGCCGAGGCCTGTGCGCCTTCAGCTTCACGCTGCGCACCCGCAGGCTCCGGCGTATCAGCGACTGCCGTTCGGATAGCTCGTCGAGCGGCAGCATCGGCTCCCATTGGAACGGCGTGTGCGGCTTCGGCACGAACGGCGCGACGGAAAGATTGATGCGCGCGGTTCCTCGTCTGAATTCCCGCCGCAGCCGTGCGACGCGGTCCGCAAGCTCGGCGATTGCCCGCACGTCATCGAGCGTCTCGGTCGGCAGGCCGAGCATGAAATAGAGCTTCACGCCGCTATATCCGGCCTGGTAAGCCGCGCGGACGCCGCTGATGAGGTCCTCGTCGGAGATGATCTTGTTGATTACGCGGCGGAGCCGTTCATTAGCGGCCTCGGGCGCGATGGTAATGCCGGCTTTGCGGACGCTGCTGAGTTTTTCGGGCAGGTCGGAGAGGATCGAGTCGACGCGCAGCGAAGGCATCGCGAGATTGACGTGCTGCCCGCTGCGCCCGTCGGAGCGCCGCTGGAGCAATTCGCGGAGGTGCGAGTAATCGCTGCTCGATAGCGAGGCGAGCGAGACTTCGTCGAAGCCCGACGCGGCGATGCAGTCCGCCGCCCGTTTGACGAGCACGTCGACGGAGCGCTCGCGCTGCGGGCGTTTAGTCATCCCCGCGTGGCAGAAGCGGCAGCCCTGGGTGCAGCCGCGCATTATTTCGAGCGTGACGCGGTCATGCACGACTTCTGCGAATGGGAGGATGGGGCGCGCGACGGCCGGGGCGGCGTCGATATCGAGGACGACGGCCGCACGCACGCGCTCGGGGATTTCCGAATTCCTCGTCGTGACCGAGGCGA
>JAUWKK010000066.1 GCA_030614245.1 Planctomycetota bacterium
GAAGCCGATCCGAAAGCCGCAGGATCCGGACGACTGGCCCGTTTTCGGCGGCGATAACTCGCACACACGGCCGATCGAGCCGATCCTCCCGCCCGGAGGAATACGCTGGCCCCACAAGCTAGACGCCGGGGCACCCAACCTACAGGTCAGAACCGTCGTGATGCTCGCCGGAGGCCGACTAGGCCGGATGCCGGCGCGCGCGATGCCGGCGCGCCCGGAAGTAAATCCGGTCTGCGTCGACGGCGTCGTCTATTACCGTACCGCCGCCGACGTCTTTGCCGTCAGCCTCGCCCCCGGTCAGACGCTGTGGAGCTGCAGCGTCGCCGGCGCAGCACCCAATGGGCGGGGGCGCGGAAGAAGCGCCCGAGGCTTCTTCCTCACCTGCGCCGACGGCAGGCTCTTCGCCACATTCAACCAGCGGATTCCCGTCACGTCCGGCTCTTCACGCCGGCTCACAGAGAAGGTCAAGCTCGTCGCGTTGCAGGCCGTCCCGAACCAGACTGAGCCGAAAGTGCTCTGGGAAGCCGGAGCCGCCGGTCGAAAGGAACCATTCCTCGACACAGTCACATTCTCATCGCCGCCGATTGTCGTCGATGGCAAGGTCTGCATCAGCGCGCGCAAGCTGTCGGGCGGCGAGGAGTATCTCTGCGGCCTCGACGCGGCAACCGGCAAGCTGCTCTGGAAGCGGTTCATCTGCTGGATTTCAGCGCGCCCGTACACGTACGCCAACATTGGTGAGATGCCCGCGGCGGCCGATGGCGTGGTGTATTGCGTGACCGGTTTGGGTGTAGCAGCCGCGGTTGAGGCGGAGACCGGCCGGCTTCTGTGGAAACATGTCTACGCCGGCCCGGAGGACGCCGTCTACAGGTACAGCACCACCCGGCGGTCCGCCAACCCGCTGATCGTATCGGACGGCGTCCTTTACTTCCTGGCGTCGAATAGGCCGGCGGTTCACGCGCTGGACACGTCGACCGGTCGGGAGCTCTGGCAGCAGAGCGCAGCCGGCATGATCCACATGATTGCCGTCCGCAATGGTAACGTCTGGCTCACCGGCGACCGGGCGATGTGCATCGGCCCCGATGTCATCGAGCACGATCATGTCAAGTGGCAGTCGCAGCGGTTCGCCGGCCCGCCGTGCGGCCGAGGTATCATCACCGGCCTGCACCTGCTCGTGCCCGCGCCCAAGGGTGTGGAGGCAATCGACCTGGCAAGCGGCGCCCTGCTGGGATTGCGGCGGCCCTATATCGACTGGTCCGCAGCCGTCGGCTCGAACGCCGAAGCAATGGCCAGGGCGCCGGGCAATCTGGTAATGGCGGCCGGAAAACTGCTCGCAGCCTCGAGGACGCAGCTTACGGTGTTCGACCGCCGCGTCGGACTCGCCGAGATCCAGCGGCTCCTCAAGGAGCAACCGGAGGATCCGCGTAATCACATCCTGCTGGGCCAGCATCTTCAGTGGGAGTTGAGCTACGAGCCCGCCGCTCAGGCGCTTGAGAAGGCCCTCAGCCTCGCAAAAGGCAGCGGCTCCAAGGCCGCAGCCCTGCGCGACGAAATCCTCGCGCCGCTGTTCGCCACGTACCTCGACATGGCAGGCGAACGACGCCGGGCCGGCAGCCTGGCCGACGCGAGGAAATGGCTGCAGCACGCACTCGAACGGGCGCCTCACGATGCCGCCCGACTGAAGGCACTGTTCGAACTCGCAGAAACAAACACCCGGATGAAACTATACACCGAAGCCGTCGACAACTACCAGCATATCCTCGTTAACCTGCCGGACGAAGACTACGAGCCCGACGCCAGCCTCGTCGTGAAGGCCGGCCTCTATGCCCGGGCGAGGCTCCAGGACGTGATGCGGCTGTCCAACCAGGACGTGTACGCGCGATACGACGCGGAAGCGGCGAAGATGCTGGAACGGGCAGACGTGGGGCAGGCTTTCAGCCTGCCAATGCAATCAATCAGCAGCCTGGAAAGGCTGCTCCACTATCGAGCCGGGTTGATCGTCGACATGCTGGCGAAGTATCCCGCCAGCCGGCATGTCCCGGCCGCGCTGCTGCAGCTCGGGCGCATAGCCGAAATCAAGAAACACGACGCCGAGGCATCGGCCTGGTACAACCGCGTGATGGACTATCACCCCAACGCGCCTGAGGCAGAGGAAGCTAAGAAACTTCAGATAGCGTGCCTCGAACGCCGCGGGTTGAGAGACTCCGCCCGAGCGCTCCGTGACGGCACTGCCACCGCCCGGCAGCACATCCTGCTGCCGCTCGCCGACCGCTGGCATGTCGACCACGGCCCCATGAGCGCCGGCATTCGCGTCCACGGCGCCGGTAGGGGCGGTTTGCGAACCGCCCCTGCATCCGTGCTCCACGTGCTCGGGCGCGATCTCGAATGCCGCGACCTCCGCGACGGCAAGCTCCGCTGGACGAATGTCGTCGCCTGGGTCGGAATCTACCTCGGCACGGATGACCCCGCCAACCCCGGCTCGCTCATCGCCAGGATTGAGCCAGGAGCACCTTCAGAAAAAGCAGGCTTGAAGGCCGGTGACCTCATCAAGCGATTTGACGGCAAGGAACTCAAGACCAGTTCCGATCTCGTGCAGATATGCTCCAACATGGCGCCGGGCACCGAGGTCCCGCTCGCTATCCAGCGCGATGGGAAGATGATGGCGGTCAACGTCGAACTCGGCGCCCGCCCCAACATTCACCGCAGACCCTATGACGCCACGAGGATGCTCGTCTTCGGCCGCCATCGCGGCAAGCTGCTCGTTTCACGCGAAGGCGTGGCCAGTTGGCTCGAACCGGCCACCGGCAAGTTCAGCCGCAAGGTCGCCGTAGCCAAACGCGACCTGATGAGCAGGTTCAATCTCTCATCGACACTATCGGACGATGGTGGGATGCTCCGCGCTGACGAAGATCGGCTGCTCGTCTTTGGCAATAATAACGTCCTGCGCGTAGTTCCCGGCGGGGTCATCAATCGCCGGCAGAACGGCTCGGTCTCTTTGTGGCGGCTCTCCGATGGCAAGCGGCTGTGGAAGACCGAACTTGAAGGTCAGATAATAAATCCGCCGGTCGTTGCCGCAAATCGCGTGGCGATCATCACCCACACGTTCCCTGCCGTCAGGATGCATATCTTCAACCTGAGCGACGCCGGCCTGGTGCACAGTTTGCAACTCAAGACAACCCGCTATAGAAACGTGCACGCCGAACTGATCGGCGACAGCCACGTTGCGGTGGGCACTGACGGAGCGCTGACCGTCTACGACGTGCGGACCGGCCGGCAGAGGTGGTCGCAGCAGGTCGGCAGACGCAGCATCGAGTGCATCAAGTACAGCCCGCCCGCCAACGGAACTCCTGCGGCGATTGTGGCTTCGCACGACGCAGTGCACCTCGTCGCTATCGATGCCGTGACCGGCCGCAGGCTCTGGTCGCGCGCGCGGAATGACCGTTCGCAACTGATGGAGATGGAAGTCTCGGACGGGGTAGCGTATGTGGCCTCGAGCGCCGGCCCGAATCCCTCGATGCTCGTTGATGCCATCGACATCACCAGCGGCCAGAGCCTCTGGACCGTCTCACGCCCGGGCCGCAGCTACATGCAGCCGATGATGCTGCCGACGGACCGATACCTCATCGTGGCCCGCTCGATGCGCCCGGCCGGATTGCGCGCCGACTTCAGCGAGCTGCTGATCATCGACAGGGCTGCGGGGAGAATCGCACAGGTGATCGCACTCAAGAACCGCCGCATCCTGCACATGGCCATCATCGGATCGACCCTGTGCGTTGCGACCACCGACGCGCTCTACTGCTTCTCGGGCCCCGAGCCCGGGGCACGCCTGTTCGAGAAGTAGAGCAGTTAAAATGAACGCAGGCACGGCTTTACTTCTCCTGCTCAACTTTCTCCTGCTCAACTTTCTCTTTTCCCCGACAATCTCCCCTGCATGCCCCTTACAATAGCCCGGCAATGGCTCGACTTCACTGCTTGTCTCCCGCGCAAGAGCGTACCGGCCGGTACGACTTGCTTTTCCAGCGCTCGATTCTCGGGCGCAGCCGCTGGTGCGATGTCACTCTCGCCGATCCAGCCATCAGGCGCAAGCACGCCATAATCGCCATGATAGGCGATGATCTCGTCATATCGCCGTACCATCAGGCGGCCGAGGTTCTCCTGAATGGTGAAATCCTGACCGGCCCGCGCAAGCTGGCCGCCGATGACGTGATAGAGCTCGGCTCGACGCGCCTGGCCGTCGAGCTGGACGATGAGGCAACCCCGCCTGCCCGCGCCGGCGCCGAGCCGGGCCTTCTGGGCGGCACCGTCATGCTGTGGATCGGGACGTTCGCAGCGCGCATCCTGGGGTTGCTGCGGGAGTCCGTGATCGGACGGTACTTCGGGGCCGGCGGCGAGATGGATGCCTTCGTCGTCGCCTTCACCGTGGCGAATCTCTTCCGAAGAGTATTCGGCGAGCACGTGATCGAAGGCTCGGTGCTGCCGGTCGTCAAGAATCTGCTCGCCCGCGGCCGCAAGAGGCAGGCATGGCAGACGGTGTCGTCGGCGCTGACGCTGTCGGTTTCGCTGGTGGCGGTGCTGATGACGCTCTGCCTGGTGGCGGCTCCGTGGCTCGTCCGCCGGCTCGCGCCTGGTTTCGTGGCATCCAGTCCGGATCTGCTTGATACCGCCACGAAGATGGCGCGGATAATGATCCCGTATATGGGCCTCGTTGTCCTTTTTGCGTTCTGCGGAACTCTGCTGCTGGCGCGCGGCAAGTTCGGCGTGTACGGGATAGCTCCTGCGGCTTTCAGTGTGGCGATCATCGCCGCGGTCGCTGTCTTCCGCAGGAATCTCGGCGTGACGGCATTGGCGGTTGGCGTGGTCTCCGGTGGGGTGCTGCACCTGATCGTTCAGGCGGCGGCGCTGCGCGGCACGGGGGCGCGCCTGCGGCCACGCATCGAGACAGCCTCGCCCGGCACGCCCAAGGTGCGCGCTATGGCCGGGCCGATGATGCTGACGGCTGCCATGATGAGCTGCGTCAAGATTATAGATCGCCGCCTTGCCTCGGCCCTGCCCGACGGCAGCATCTCTGCGCTCTGGTGGAGTTTCCGCCTGGTGGGGCTGCCCTTTGCCGTCTTAGGCCTGGCGATTGCACGCACGAGCTTCGCCCGGCTGGCGGAGAAGAGCGCCGTCGAGCACCTCGGCGACTTCGGACGCTGCCTCAGCGAGGCGCTGCGGCTCTGCGTCTTCCTGCTCCTGCCCACGAGCGCGCTGATGGTCATTCTCAGCGACCGGATCGTCATCCTCGTACATCAGTATGGCAAGTTCGACGCAGGTGACGTTTTCATCACGTCAATCGCGCTGAAGTATTACAGCCTTTCCCTGGTCGGCTGGTCGGCCTCGGCGCTGCTGAACCGTGCGATGTATTCGCTCTTCGACAGCCGTACGCCTCTCCTGATATCGATGCTCAACCTGGTGGTGAACGTGGTTCTCGCGTTCATCCTTGTGAAGACGCCGCTGAAGCACGCGGGGCTGGCACTGGCCACGGCGATCGCGTTCACCGTGCAGATGCTCGTACTGGGCTGGGCTATACAGCGCAAGCTGCGGCTGCGGAGCGGAAGCCTGCCGCTGGCGACGATGTCGGGGGCCTTCGCGAGGATGGCACTCTCGACGGTCGTGTTGTGCGCTGTTGCGATTCTGATGAACTATCTGCTGGCCGAATGGCGGCCGAGCTCCGTCATCTACCGGGCCGCAGCCCTTGCAGTGCCGGCCGTCGCCGCCGCAATGGCATACCTGCTCGTTGCCAGGCTCTTGCGCCTGCCGGAAGCACACCGGGTGTTGCTGCTGTGGCGGGACTCGGAATCTAAGAGGGGGAACGGCAATTGAGATATCAGTGTTCAGTGATCAGTGATCAGTATTATGATGGTTACTACGGAGAGCAGAATACTTTCAACGTTCCTGACCGGCCGCGTCCTCAGACAGGCGATCCATTTAGTAAGTGGCAGGAACGCCAAGTCTTGTCATGCTGAGCTCTGAGCGAAGCATCTTTCGCCGGTTGAACGCGCTTGGGGCCAAAGATTCTTCGCTTCGCTCAGAATGACATGAAAAAAACACTCCGCTCGCGGCAGCATGTTCAGTATATATCGCTCCTGTTAGTAACTGCTTACTGCTTACTGGTTACTGGTTACTGTTCTATCGTCGGGCTGCACGCCTCCGCCGTCCCGCTGCGCGATACTCCCCAGCCAGGCGGATAAGCCGAGCTGACCAATGGACTGCTCTATCGTCCAGATGTGGCGTTGCGCGTTGCTGAGCATATCTGATTTGGCCGGCATTGCATGGCTTCCGGCCTCGACGGCGAGACTTACACCGTCGAGCACACGGTTGCTGATGTCGCGCGCCCACGGGCCCGCAGTGTCGCCCTTGAATGTTGCGACGGCTTCGCGGTAGTGGTCCAGCATTCGGGTGAACTGCTCGTGGCGGGCCTGGCCGGCGGCGCCGCGGCCGACGCTGCCGATAGCACCGAGCGCCATGCCGAGGGGCGCTTCGCCGGCGGCAAGGCCCACGCGCAGCGCGTTGCACAGATGCGCCCTGCATAGCGCATCCTGGTCGGTGGCGAAGCTGAGCTCAGCCGCTCTGCAATGTGAATCGGCGGCTCCGTGGTCGTCTCCACACTCGCTGCAGAGGCTCGCGCTGCGGGCGAGCAGGCCGAGGGCTTCGTTAGTCTGGCCGAGCTCGTGTGCCAGTTCCGCCTGTGTCCGGAGCGCCAGTGCCGCGATGGACAGGTCGCCGAGCTTCTCGAAGATATGCGAGCAGCGTTCACAGATTCGGATCGCCTCCGCCCGGTGGCCTTCGGTGGCAAGAGTGCGAATGAGCTTCGGCAGGTGAGCGGCGCCGCTGAGTGCCTCGGTTTCTCCCACCAGCGAGAGGCCGTCCCCTTCGGCATCGAGCGGCGGCTGCCGCTTTGGGATGGGCGCCGGCTCGACGACGGCGGGGGTGTCGGCGAGCGCCTCTTGCAGCAGTTCGTCATCGCCGCTGATGTCCGCGAGTGCGGCCAGAGTGCGGCGGGCATCGCGCAGGCCGGCGGCGTCGCCGAGCTCCTCATGCAGCGCCACACGCTGTCGGCTCCATCGGATGGCCGCATCGATATCGCCGCGTTCGTGAGCGATAGTGGCGAGCAGGCGCAGTGTCTCACCCACAGCGGCCGTCCGACCTGCGGAATGCTCGATGTCAAGCCGGCGCAGGCAAAGCCCCTGGGCCGCCTCAAGGTCGCCTTCTTCGCGGGCAATGGCTGCGAGATCGAGGCAGACGGCAGCCTCGGCGGAAGCATCCAGTAATTCATGGGACAGTTCGAGCGCCGCTCGGAAATGCCACAGTGTGGTCATGCGGTCCTTCTGGCGCCGGGCGACCTCGCCCAGCCTCCGGCGGACGCTCAGCAGTTCGGCCTTGCCCGCATGCCGTTCGATCAGCTCTTCGAGGGCAAGGCAGCCCAGCTTCGCGGCATCGTCAAGCATTCCAACCGCCCCGAGAGCTATGGCGTGTCGGAACCTCGCCCGCGCATCTCCCAGCGGGTCGCCCACGCGCCGTGCAGCAGCAAGTGACATCCGGCTGCACGCCACCCCGGCCTGCCAGTACCCGTTATGGCTGAAGAGCTCGTACATCTGCCTGGTAAAATACGTCAGGTCGCGCCACTGAGCGGCATCCTCGAGCCAGCAGAGCGCCGTAATGATATCGTGCTGCTCGCTTTGCAGCAGGCGCTCGACCGCGGCCTGGAGGTCGGCCCGTGCTGATGGGGGCGCACCTCTGCCGGCCGCGTGCGCAGCGGCCACAATCGATCCGGCGGCCTGGCACATAGACAGCAGGTGCAGGGCGGCTCTGACGGAGCCTTCGCGCCAGCCTGCACAGCGGTCCATTCCCGTGCAGCCGCTCCGTAAGAGCCGATGTACGACTACCAATCCGCCGCCACAGCACGTGTCGACCAGCCCCGAACGCACTGCGGCATCAATCGCGCGTTCGAGGGCCGGCCTGTCTTCGTAGAACTGTTCAAGGACGTCGCGCCGTGCGCCGGGCTCGAAGGCCGAAGCGATCTGCCACAACCTGACGGCCTCCGCCGGGGCGCTCGCGACAGCGCTCACGACCAGGTTCGGAAGCGTGACGGCGGCCTTGAGTTCGCCCAGTTCGGCACCATGATATCGGGCTATGCCCGCCAGCAGCTTAGCTGCAAGCGGATGGCCGCCGGCTGCTGCGATCAATCCATCCAGCGGCGGAACATCTTCCGGCCCGCCGTCCCCGGCGACGGTTCCACCGGCACCGAGCGTCCTGAACAACGTCGCAATGTCTTCGTCGGGCATTGGTTCAAGCTCGAGCACTTCGCCCCCGCTGCAGAGCTTCTCGCGGCTGGTGACCACCGTCTTACAGCACGCGGGCAGGTTGTTGAGCAGTTCTTCGAGTATATCGGCGTGCTGAGCGGGGGGCTCGTCGATGACCAGGAGCCTCCTGCGGCCCGTGGCGAGGTATCGCCGCAGCCGCATGAGCAGGCCTCGGTAGCTTTCGCCGGGCTTGGGCACCATGCCCATGCTGCGCGCGGCACCTGTCAGCACGCCCAGCTTCGGATCGCCGAGCGGGCCGTCGTGTCCGCAATCGGCGTCGCGGAACCTCACGCAGACCACCTCGTCGAACCAGCGGCTGACCCGCTGCGCGACAACTGCGGTCAGAGATGTCTTGCCGATGCCTTCAGGCCCGAGGACCCAGGTGGCGGCCTCGGATGAATCCAGCATCTGAGCCAGTCGGACGCGCTCGTTGTGTCGGCCGACGAGCGCGGCATCGCGGCGCAGGATGACGGGCAGTTCGCTGGGCAATCCGACGACCTCGATGCGGGGGTCTTCTTCACTCAGCGTGAGCTCGATGAGCGCTTCGCCGCGCTCGAGCAGCGCAGGCTGCACGAAGGCCGCCGCGCCCGCCCAGACCATGGGATTTGGATTCCGCTCTGCAAGGTGCAGCCGCGCGCGGCCGATAGCATCAGGCATCGCAGCACCTTCGGAAATGGCCCCGAATACGGCATCGAAGAAGTCTATTCTGTCCAGTTCCGACATCGGCGACTGGATCACGATTGCAGCGGGCACTCCCGCCGACATCATAGTGCGTACCAGACCGCCGGCTCGAACGCGCAGGCCGTGCATCTCAGGCCCCAAGAAGACATCCTGCTCCGGTGCGCCGACATAGTCGGCGGGGAACTCGACCAAGACCAGGCGCAGCCCCCCCTCGACGGCCCGGCGGATTTTCGCATCGAAGATTTTCGAGCTGATGGCGTCCAGCCGACCGTGGCTGTCTTCCAGGCCGAGCCAGCCTCGGCCGCCGCAGCCGTAGAGATACTGCACGTGCGGGCACCTGCCAAGTTCGGCGACGAAATCGTTGAGAGTGGCGTGGCATCGCACGGTAACATGCACCGAACCCGGAGCCCCGGACAACTGGGCGAGCACGCCACAGGCCTCGGGCAGGTTCGCGCCGGCTGTTCCGTGCGTCATCGGCAGCGCCGGATCGAGCAGGGGGTCGAACAGCATCGCAGAGAATTCAAGCCGGCTGCATGCGCGTTCCGGCCCGGCCGGCACCGGGCAGTCCGTCCGCAACAGGCGGCCAATGTTGCGGTTCAAGCCGACCCATTCCTTGCCGTCGTGCAGGCATTCCCACGGCAGCCTCTCGAGTTGGCCGTCTCGGATGTCAAGTGCGAGCGTGGCCGGAGCCGAGCCTTCGAACTCCTTGCGGAGGTCCTCGTCGAAGACCAACCGGTACAGATGCTCGCCCAGTTCACGCCACGCCCGCGCGATGGTCTGGGCCGGCGCGTCACTGCAGCGCAGTTGATGCAGATTGGAAAGCTGCGAAGAGACCGCCCTCGACCACACTGGTGCCGCAAGAGGCGTGGTCGTCTCGCCGCAGACTACTCTGTCGCTGTAGATTCGCGCTGTGAACGCTGGCGCCATTCTCCGCCCCTCCGACGGTTCATGCCTCCACTTCCGACCTGCCGGCTTGTCCCTTAGACTGCCTCAGAGCAATCACTACTCCTACCATACATTAGTAATCCATAAAAGCAAGATGTCAAGTGAAAAAATTCCTGAGTCGGTGTAAACTTCGTTTTATGCCAAATTGTGTGAGCGAAAAAGGGATGAATCAGGCAGAGGCCGAGCCTGGCTCACGCTCCTTATGTTGTGTGCAGTGGCGTCACGCGGTCGGCGGCGAGCGAAGCATCTTTTGCAGTTTTCACGTCCGTTAGCCGAAAGATTCTTCGCTTCAGCGCTAAGAATGACTTGAAGTGAGTCTGACTCCCTATCGTGGGGTATCTTATGCGCCGCGAGTGTGAGGATGTGTTTAATGCTCGGGCTGGCGAAGAATTGCCGGCGGGCAGGCGCGAATGTGCGCCTCAGCTTTCGGTACGCCCGGGAGGGGCCTCGTCTCTTCGCTGCGGAGCCGCTGAGAGCCGGGGGGCATAAAGCC
>JAUWKK010000105.1 GCA_030614245.1 Planctomycetota bacterium
GCCCGGCACTGCCTTGGACGACGCCATCACCCCCACCGCGTCCCATTCTCCTTCGAAACCCCGAGGCCGGTTGGGGCGGTTCGCGAACCGCCCCTACCGGCCCGAATATCTGCGCGCGGGATCAGAGCCATTCGCAGCTTCTCGGTGACCTTATCAAACCTGTACCAGCGTTCGAGCTCGGGGAGCTGGACGTGCGGGCAGACGGCGTAAAGTGTTGGCGGGAGGACGGTTGCAGTCTCGAAGATAGCCTGTATGCCGGCGGGCCGGCCCATACAGAAAGCCACGGGCGGCCCGGCAACCTCGTAGAAGACGATCATGGTCTCCGGCCCCTGGACGGGCCATCCCACCCAGGTGGCGAAATGAGCGTACGGCTCTTCAATCAGGCCTACGGGGTATGCCGCCTCGATGGGATCGTCGAGCAAAGACAGGCCGGCTGGGCTACCAGGTTCGATCAGGCCGGCATCTGTGGAGCAGCCTTTCCAGGCTGCTGATTCAATTGATTGGCAGGCTAAAAGCCTGCCCCACGTAGCAGTCTGTGGTCGACGTATCTTACGACGCATCGCCGTTCCTCTTCGTCGATGTGGACGAACTTGATCCTCGTGAGCCACCAGGGCGGGTCGTCGGAAGTCTGTGCGGAGCAATCGATTACACGGCCGACGAGGCCGGTTGGCGGCAGTGTACGTGTGGCGGGTCCGCCCAGCCGGTCGAGGTTCAGCGTCACAAGGTCATTCGGGTGAAGCTGCGTATGCGACCTGATGGCGGCGCCGCCGCCGCTGAGATCGACGAGCAATCCGCGTGCCAGATGCTGCGCCAGTGTCCCGGATCCCCCCTCGGCCAGGCCCTTGGCGAGTTCGCCCTCCAGCAGATAGCCGAAATCCACCAGCCTGCCGATCTGCGCACGGGCGTGGCTGCGTTCCTGGTACCGGGACAACCTGTCGGGATGCCGTATCTTCAGCCGAAGCCCCTGGAAATCTTCCGCCAGAAACGAGCGGAACTCGTAGCCGGCGTCACCGTCGCGGCGGAAAGTGACCTTGACGGGCCCGCCTCTGGCGGGCAGGCGCCTGCCTGCCTTTGGCAGGCCGCTGGGCAGCGTATCTGTCCGGGAATCCGGCTCGAAGATGATTCCGGTCTCGTTCGAGCCGAGAATCCGGCCCGCAAGCGCCACTGCCCGCCAGTCGGCATCATCCTGCTCGATCACCTCGAGGGTCGCACGGGTGTTATGCTCGATCTCGCTGGTGTTGGGTATCGGGGGGGCGTTGGCAGCGGGTGTTGCACTGAGCTTTCGCGGGAGAGCTCCCGGCAGATCGACGGCGTGGTGGGGTGACAAGGCATTAAGCACATCATCGGTGCCCGACCATGACTCTTTCACGGCCACCATCCGCAGGTCGTCCACGTCGCGGTCGGTGAGCGGGAACAGCAGCCGCGCATCAGCCAGGCAGCCGGCGAGGGCCACCCGGCGCTGCTTCTGCTGCTCCCGTTCGATCCACCACCAGAATGCCCCAGCCCCGGCTAGTGTCGTCGCTATTGCGGCGGTCACCGTCCACAACATCGTCGCCTGAAGAGTCATCGGTCATTCCTTTCGGTGCTATGGATCAACTCAGCCGTTTATCGGATGATGTTGGCCATTTCCTGCAGGATCGCGTCGGCGGTGGTAATAACGCGAGCGTTGACCTGGAAGCCGCGCTGAGCGGTAATCAGCCGCGTGAACTCGAGCGCGATATCGACGTTGGATCCTTCGAGAGTGTTTGCCGCAATCATGCCGGCACCGCCCTGCTGGCCGCCGCCGGTGAAGGGCGCACCAGAGTTGGTCGTCGGCACGTAGAAGTTGTCACCTGTTTTCTCGAGGCCCACAGGGTTCGCGAAAGTGGCCACCTGTAGTTGCGCGATATCGATGATCTCGCCATTTGTGAAGTTACCTTGAATGGTTCCGTCGGAACGGATGGAGACTGACGCGAGCGAGCCCGACCCGAAACCGTTCTGGTCGGTGGCCGTCGCTGAAGACTGGCCGCCGAACTGTGTGAGGTTAGTTGTGCTGCCCGTCTCGCCGAAGTTGAAGAGAATCGCCTGCTGTCCTGCGAAGCCCGCGAACTGCAACGCGATCCCGGCGTCGCCCTCGCCCGGTCCCGTAACCGCATTGAAGGAGCCGTCGTCGTTGAACATGATGCCTTCAACCAGGCTGTCGAGCATCGTGGCATCGGCAGAGCTGGCCTCCACTCGCCATTCGTTGTTGCCTCGCTTGCGGAAGGTGAGCGAAATCAGGTGCGATGTGCCCAGTTCGTCGAAGATGGTGATCGATGTTGCCCTGGTGTCGCCGCTGGTGCCGCCGCTGGTAACGCGCATATCGTGCTGTGTCCAGGTTGTCGCGCCGGTTCCAGAGGCGTTGTCGAGGGTCAGCACTAGTGTCGCCTCGCCCTCGGTATCCGCAGTCAAAATGAGATCACCGGTTGCGCTGACCGCGGCAGTCGAACCGGTGTAGGCCGCATCGATGGCGGTGGCCAGATCGGCCAGCGTCGTGCCGTCATTGCCGGTGCCGAACGTGAACGTTCCGTTGACATTGGTGTCGCCGTAGTCGGTGCCCTGTATGGAGATGGTGGCGCCGTCCTGGTACGCAACAGTCGTGGTGGCAAGATCGCGAAGGTCGGTGGCTCCCGAAGCGGTCTTGTCAACGGCGCTCGTAGTCAGGCCGATGGCTGCAACCGGATTGCCGGCGCCATCGGTAAACTGCAGTGCGGAAGTTGACGCGGTACTGGCCGACTTGACGACGAGGGCATGGTCCCGCGCCGCGCAGGTTACGCCGTTTGAGGTAGCTGCGGTGAGTGCGCTGGATATTTCCGCCGCAGTGGCGTATCCATCTGTGGCTACGGTGAATGCGACGGCGGTGGGCGGCGTGGAGCCGTTGACCGAGACGGTGAGCGCGTCGCTGTCGTCGAGGTTCCAGGTATCGTCCGCGAACGTGGCAGTAGCTGCGGTTATTCCCAGCGCGGCGCCGGGCGCGGCTCCGCCGTCGGTTATCTGAAGGGCGGTTGCCCCGCCCGCCGTGTCCGATTGCAGGACTACGTAGTCGTTGACGCTGGCGACGGAAAGCCCCGAGACGCCGGCGAATGCTGCCTGTACCTCGGTCCACGTGGCTGCGCCGTCAACGGCCACGGTGAAGGTGACCGTTGTGGCCGGGGCCGCCCCGTCCACCGAGATATCGAGCGTATCACCGTTGTTGATGTTCCATGTGGGGCCGCCCTGAACACTGCCGACAATCGTGGCTTTTCCCATGTTGGCTCCGATGATTGTCGCAGCGGCCAATTGGAAAGGATTAGAGGTAGTGAGCACCTCGGCGGCAGGGTTGGCTGCCGTTGCGTTCAGGTTGCCCACGATGTCTACCAAGGATGTGGCCTGGCCCGGCCGGGTCTCATTATACGGGATGCTTATATCGGTGCCGGTGACATCCTGCACGCGGAAGCCGGTGCCCAGGTCGACGAGGTTGTTGGCCGAATCTACGTCGAAGGCCCCCACACGGGTGTAGAAATCCTGCACGCCGTTGCTGACAACGAAGAATCCGTTGCCCTGGATGGCCATATCGAATGTACGGCCCGTAGTCGAGAGTGATCCCTGGCCCATGTCCGCGTCGACACCAGCCGAACGAACGCCCAGGCCGATCTGGATCGGGTTCTTACCGCCCATGGTGGACGATGGAGCTGTGCTCGACTGTATCGTCTGGGCGAACAGGTCGGCAAAGCGGAAACGTGTTGTCTTATACCCCGGTGTGTTGATGTTCGCGAGGTTGTTTGCCACCACGTCCAGCAGCATCTGGTGAGCTCTGAGGCCTGAGACCCCTGAAAGTAAAGAAGCGCCCATTAACTATCCTCCAGGTCTGTAAGGAGGCTTCAGGCCACAGGCCTCAGGAAGAAGGACAGATCCGCATCCCTGAAGTCTTAAGTCTGTAGCCTCTTCCTATGATTCTCTTCTGAAACGTCCCTGCCTGCCGGCAGGCGTCAATCTTCAATTCGCAGCACGTCGGTGATATTCAACCGGTGGCCTTTCGTCTCGAGCCACACGACACCGTCCTGCAGCACGACTGCCTTCACTTCTTCCTTGAAGGTCTCGTTGCCTCCCGACTCGGCCGCCGGGTCGGCGAAAGTCACGTTGCGCCCGATCATTCCTTCGGCCGCTCGCAGTTCGCTGAGCTGCCACGTGCCCATCTGAGACTTGATGAGGTCCGTCATGTCGGCCTTGCCGTCCTGAGTGGCCGAGGTGAGGTCTCCGAGTTTCTCGATCACCGTCTCGAGATTCGTGTTGACGTTGCCCATCTGCTCGAGCGCGCTGAACTGGGCCAGGTCGGCCAGAAACGTGTTGCTGTCAACCGGGTCCATAGGGTCCTGGTTCTGTGCCTGCACGACGAAAAGGCGCAGGTACAAGTCCTTGCCCATCTCCTGCTGTGTCGGCGTTGCTGTTTCGATTCCCATCTCAGACCTCCTGGCTCCTGTTCACTACGCGATGATATTCAAGAGTCCGACGACTGTTGGCCCTGCGGCTGCTGCTATCGCCGAACCCACGTTGCGCGAGACACCCTCGGGCGTGCGGCCCGGAACTTCGCGCCACTGCGGCTGATCGTCCTGCTGCTCGCTGTGACGCCCCGACTGCGTCGAGACGTCGAAATCGCTCACCTTAACGCCGCTGCGCTGCAACGACGCCCGCAGTTCGTCCAGATGTCGTTCGATCAGCGCCCGAGTACCTTCCTGCTCGGCGACGATCTGCACGTTCAGCAGGTTTCCCACGCCGGCGCTCAGCCGGACGCGGACGCTGCCGAGCTCCGGCGGATAGATCTGCACGTTGACTTCGCCGCGTCCGTTGCGAAGAGTCATCGCCGCCTGCCGCGACAGGTGGCTCATCACGTCGGCGGGAGTCAGCCCGCGAGCCGCAAGCACGCCCTTCGCCTGCTCGATACCCGTCACTTGCGCCGATGCACCCGGCATACGCTCGGCAAAATTCGTGGCATGAACCGCAGCCGCCTGCTCTTCGGCCTGCGTCGCCGGGCTGAACCTGGCTCGCTGCGGTGCGTCCGAATCAACCTGTTCCTTCGCCTCAACCTGTGCGGCCGGCTTCACTTCGACTTTCGCCGGCTGCTCAGTCGGCTTGACTTCCTTAGCCTCAGGCAGCTCGTCGTTGGCTGCGGTCTTGACTACAGATTCATTCTGTGTTTCGTCAGTTGCAACTTCGGCCGCGGCCACCGCAACGGTTGCCGTGGCTTTCACTTCCGCCTCCAGCGCTTGAGCCTTCGGTGCTTCCGGTGCCTGGGCCGTTTCGATGGCGGCCTTCACCAGGTTGTCGAATTCCTGTGGCAGCTCTTTCTCGGTACCTTGCTGGACGCTTGCCGTCGGTTCCTGGTCCAGTTCGACGGTCTCCCGGGCGGCCTGGGGCTGCTCGGGCAGCGGAGTTATCTGCTCCTGCTCGGTCTGGGCCGGCAACTGCTGCAGGGCCGGGGCGGCTGTATTATCGAGGTATTCGCCGCCGGCCTCTTGAACTCCCTCGGGCGCAGCATCAGGTACTTCCGCCACGTCAACGGTTTCGACACCCGATACGACAGGCACCGCGGTCAGCTCCACCGCCGCGAAGTCTGCCTGTTCGACAATGATTTCCGGCTGGGTTTCGATGTTGGGTGCGGTTTGATCGGGCTGATCGGGCTTGGCGTGTTCGGAAGCAGGTTCTGCCTCGGGAGCATCTTCCGCTTCTGCGGGTTTCTTGGTGCTTGCCGGCAATGGGTCGGTGTTGATCGAGCGTTCAGGCGCGTCCGCGCGATCGTTCGCAGCGGGTCGCTCGGGCTTTACCTGAGCGACGGCCAGTTCCTGATCGAAGCTCGGGCGGTCGTCGGCTCGAGGCTCCGGCCGGGAACGGCTCGAGACCTCCGTCTCGGCTGTCGCCGACATTATCGCCAGCAATGTTGCAATACTCTCCGACATTGCTTCTCCAATCAAAATCAGCGCAAGCGGCGGCGGTTCCACGGCGGAGCCGCCTGCCGGTCTGGCCGCCCGTTTCAGCAGCATCCGGCGTGCCAGAGCCGGCTTAGAATTACGATCCGACGGGAAGCCGTCGCCGGAACAGGTTGTGCAGTCACAAGTTACGGCACGTCGCTTTTGCTGGGGATGTGAGGTCGCGACGGCGGCCCAGCGGTCCCGGACGGCAAGATAGTCCTGGAAATAATTGCCGGTCGGAAGGTTTTTCCGGGGGAAAGATGGGGATTTGAGAAGGCTGCGCGGGCGGCCGCGCCGGGAGCCTCATGCAGGGGGCCGCCTCCTGAAGCGAGCAGGCATGCCGTAGGCGGGCGGGGAGGCATCTTTCATAACGTGGGGCAGGCTTTTAGCCTGCCAATTCATGCATTTGCAGCCTGGAAAGGCTGCACCACATGCCAAAGATTCTTCGCTTTGCTCAGAATGACATCTCTTTTCGGGTCATGCTGAGCTCTTAGCCCCATCTCGGCAACCCGACTATCTTATCTGCGTTTATCTGTGGTTCCATCCCCGCTTCATGCGGGCAGGCGGGTCCATTGATCTGAGGTTCCATCCTCCCGGCTGCGGGCGACTTTCCACCCGGCCGAACTCGGTGGAAGCCATATAATTTCTATACATTCCTGCCCTTTTCGTATATACTGCCGGCCTGCACACGGAGCTGTCTTTGTTTTTTGGGTATGTTTTCAAGGAGGTGACATGATGCCTAAGATTGCCATGATCGGGGCGGGTAGTATTGTCTTCTGCAAGACGCTGATGATGGACATAATGAATACGCCGGCGCTGTGCGAGAGCCACGTCGCTCTGATGAACCGTGGGAAGCCGAAGCTCGACCGCATCGAGGCCTTCGCTCATCGCATGGTGAAAGACAACAACCTGCCGACGAAGATATCGGCCACGCTGAGCCGCCGCGAGGCCCTCGAGGGGGCCGACTACGTCATAATAATGATCGATACCGGCGGGCTTGGCGCGTTCCAGCATGACTACCTGATCCCGCTCAAGTACGGCGTCGACCAGTGCATCGGCGACACTCTGACGCCCGGCGGTATTATGCGCGCGGCACGGTCGATTCCCGTGCTGGTCGATATCGCCAAGGACATGAAAGAACTCTGCCCCGATGCAACCATGCTGAACTACACGAACCCGATGGCGCCCGTCTGCTGGGCGCTCGGTGAGGCCGCCGATATCAGCTTCGTCGGCCTGTGCCACGGCGTGCAGGCCACGCTCGACCTTATCGCGCGGTTCGTCAACGTCAAGAAGGAAGACATCGATTTCGTCGCGGCCGGCATCAATCACATGGCTTGGTTCCTCAAGCTTGAGAAGAACGGCAGGGACCTGTATCCGAAGCTGTGGCGGACGATCGAAAAGCCCGAGTATTATCTCATCGAGAAGGTCCGCTGCGAGACGATGCGGCATTTCGGATACTTCATGACCGAGAGCACCGGCCACCTCTCGGAATACCTGCCGTACTTCCGCAAGAATAAGAAAGCGCTCGATACCTATTGCGACCAGCCGGCGTTCGGCGGCGAATCGGGAGCCTATTACAAGTGGGCCACGGCGATCGGGAAGAAGTTCGCCAAGACCGATCCGCTCAAGTTCGAGAGCACGAAGCTCGAGCCGCGCAGCGCCGAATACTGCTCCTATATCATCGAGGCGATGGAGACCGACGACATCTTCCGCCTCAACGGCAACATCCGCAACAACGGGCTGATCTCGAATCTGCCGGACGACTGCTGCGCCGAGGTTCCGATATACGTCGACCACAACGGCATTCATCCGAGCTACGTCGGGGCATTGCCGCCGCAGTGCGCTGCGGCCAACATGATGAACGTCAACTGCCAGAGGCTCACGGTTCAGGCGTCGCTCACGGGCGATCCCGAGCTGCTCTTCGCGGCGATGGCGATGGACCCGCTGACGTCATCGGTATGCACGCTGCACGAGATTCGCGAGATGACGATCGAGCTGCTCGAAGTGCAGCGCAAGTGGCTGCCGCAGTTCAAGGGCCGCAAGCTCAAGCCGCGCAAGCCGATAGTAATACCAAAGGGGACGAAGGGTGTTACCGTGCCGGCCGACCCGGCCCTCGCCATCGGGCAGCGGTTTGTCAGTCTTATCGAGATGAAGACGGGCAGGAAGAGATGACCGGCGGACAGTGATCAGGGGTGTCTTCAGAACGGGGGGATGAAGGCATCTGCATGACATTCACACGTCCAGGCTTTGCTTGAACGTCGGAGCCCATGCATCGGGTGCCACGGTCAACGGGTTTCC
>JAUWKK010000254.1 GCA_030614245.1 Planctomycetota bacterium
CCGGGCCAGAACCACCGACTCCCCCCCCGGCGTGGGCCGCCGAACACCCGACAACAGCCCCTGAATCAGCCCCCGACCAGCAGCCCGAGCCACGATCCGAGCTGGCCCCGATACCTCTGGAGCGGGCCGAAATCGAACCGGGACAGCCCCCGGAACCGATTGAACGTGGGGCGCCCCCCAGGCGCTCGGCCGTCAAGCCGGCGCTCATCGCCGGAGGCGCGCTCGCGGCGCTTGCAGTGCTCGTCGTTGCGGCCTGGCTCGGCGTAATGTGGTACGGAGATTACTCGAAGAGCGCCGCCAAGCCTCCTGTCAGAACAACCATTCCTCCGAAACAGCCGGAACCCGACAAACCCAAGCCGCCGAAGGAACCGGATAAGCCTGCCAAGCCCGTCGAGCCCGCCGCGCCCGTGTTCCCGCTCACCAAGGAAGTAGTCTCACACATCCCCCCGGGCTGCATCGGGTATGCCGAGATACCCGCACCCGGCAAACTGCTCGAAGCCTTCGCCAGGCAACGACTGTGGCAGGATCCTGAAGCCGCCGGATCGGTAATCACGCTCGGCCTCAAGGAATTCGCGCACGGCATCGCGAACGACCTCAATCTGCCGGGCGACAAGCTGATCGAGGCGGCGGGCAAAGCGGAATCGCTTCACCTTTGCCTGATCGACTGGCTCCAGAGGCCGCGCTGGGCACTGATGGCGCGATACAAGGAACCCGTGACGTTTCAAGGCCTGCTCGGGGCCGCCGCACAGAAGCTGCAAAACTCCAAGTGCGGCTCCTGGCAGGGAGTCGACCTGATCCGTCTTCGGTTCAAACAGGCGAAGCAGAGTCAGCAGCGCATGACGGCGGCCTGCTGCGGCCTGTACGTGATCATCGCATCGGACGAGACGGCCGCGCGAATGGTTGTAGAATCCGTCGAGCATCCGCCAGGCGAGGGGCGATTCGGGCGGCCGTCGATGGCACAACTTCCCGCTTTCCGCAAGGCGCTCGAAAGCCGGCCCAAGACGGGCGGGGACCTATGGCTCTTCGCCGATATGCCGACGCTCATCGATCAGATGGCAAGATGGGGCGCGACGAGGGACGCGCGGTCGCTCGTGAGACTCGATCGGACCATCAACCTGCGCACGATCGCTGCGATGGTCGGCTCGGTGAACCTCTCCGGCGCACCGGCGATGTCGCTCGACATCATGCTCAAGAAGAATCACCCCCTGATGAAGTCGCTCGCCGGGCCGCCGCTGAAGGCCGAGTTGCCCGGGCCGCTGCCTGCCGATGCGGCGCTCGTTGCACGCGTCGGTGTCGGCGACCCGAAGGCCGCCTGGGATGCGTTCGGCCAGGTGCTTGAAGCGATCGATCCTGTCCTGGGGCTGAATCTGAAGAATCTGAGGATGAGCATAGACCACAAGTTCGGAGCGTCCGCATGGCAGAAGGTCGCTCCCGCGCTGGGTGGGGAAGCGATGTTCTTTGCGGTTAAGAAGCCGGAATCGGCGAACGACGTGGGGCTTATCGCCACAGCAAAGGACGAGGCCGCGTTGAAGGCCTTGACCGATCTGGCCGGACAGGCGCCCGCCGTGCAGAAGCTGACGATGACTCAGGAGGATATCGGCGGGATAGTGCTCAATCACCCCGGGAAGGTCGATGTGTTTCCGTGCTACGCCCGCATCGACGGGTTGATTCTGCTGACGGCCCGCCATGCGCTCGCAAGGGCCGCGATAGATGCACATATCGAGAAGAAAGGCCCGGCCGCTGAGGCGATCAACGCAGCGTTCGAGCGGCTCCACCCCGCCTCGATGCTGCTGCTGGCAAAGGCCGACGCCCTGGAACTCGCCCGGAAGGACCGTCTGAAACCCGGTTCCTGGATGGCCGCGGGCGTCACGATCGCTCCTGACCGGCTCACGCTCTCGCTGAGCGATCCGGCCCTGTTCCTGCCGGCGATAGAGATACTCTCGGATGAATCGAAGAAAACAGGCCAGCGGCAAATAGCCGACTGCAAACGCCGGCTGCGCGAGGTCGGCAAGGCCGTGCTCGTCGCCACGGCCGCCGATCCGCAGTTGTGCTATCCGCGAACCTTTGCCAAGGTGCTCGAAAACGGCGAGGTCAAGGACAAATCCATCTTCCGCTGCCCCATGGACCCGAACCCAAATAACCGTGACGGCGTGGCGGTCAGCTACGAGTTTGTTTTCGATCTGGTGAATTCCCGCATCAAGCTCGACCTGCCGATGAACTGTCTGGTCGCGTGGGATAAGAAAGGCAATCATCCCGGCAAGCGCTGCGTAGTTTACGTCAGCGGCAAGTCCGAAACGGTCTCAGAAGAGCGCTTCCTGCAACTGTTCGGGATGACCTCCAGGATGGCAAAGAAGCACAGCGCCAAGACGGTGAAGCTGCCGGAGTGAAATGTGGAGCAGCCTTTCCAGGCTGCTGATTGATTCCATTGGCAGGCTGAAAGCCTGCCCCACGTTCTGAAAGATGCTTCGTTTAGAGATCAGCATGACAGTGCGATAATAGAGGATGAAACCGCGGATAAACACAGATAAACACAGATACCGATATAATCAGCGTTCATCAGGGTGATCTCTGCCCGCCTTCGGCGGGTGTCGTTGCCTTTCTTGAATTGAAACGCCCGCGATCGCGGCCTGACCGCCCGCCTGCTGCGGGCAGGCAGCAGGCGGGAACGGAACGATGTCCGATTACGAGAAGACCATTCTGCCCAACGGGCTGCGCGTGATCAAGGTGCCGATGTTTCATCTGCACTCGGCAGTGGCCGCGATATATGTGAAGGCCGGGCCGAGGTTCGAACCGCGCGACCGCAACGGCATCCCGCATTTCGCCGAGCACATGCTGTTCAAGGGCACGCCGTCTCATCCGGACCCCGTCAGCATCTCTCAGGCGCTCGCGGGGATCGGCGCCGACGTCAACGGCTCGACTATGGCCGAATACAGCGAGGTCACTCTGACCGCTCACTCGCAGCATTTCATCGAGGGGCTGGATATCCTCGCCGACATGATCATACGCCCGCAGTTCGCTCCCGTGCAGATCGAACGCGAGAGGCCGGTGATACTGAACGAAATGGCCCGCGATCACGACGACGCCGGCGAAATGACCGACATCGACGAGCTCTCATACGCATTGATGTGGCCCGAGACGTCATACAGCTTCTGCTGCCTGGGCAGCCCCGATATCGTCAAGACCTGCACGCGCGACGACCTTTGGGGCCACTACCAGAAGCATTACACACCCGGGAATATGGTCCTGTGCATCACGGGCAATTACGGCGAAGCAGGCGATATCGACGCCCACGTGGCTGAACTGTTCGGCAGTTTCGAGCGCCCGCTGCACCGGCCGGCAGCTCCGCCACCCGACCCGCAGTACCGCCCGTTGTGCTTCTTCAAGAACGCCCACACGCAGACGGTAATGCTCAAGTTCTCTCACAAGGCCTGCGCGTATCGCGATCCCGACCTGCACGCGACGTTTGTGATCAACGACATCCTCGGCGGCGGCGTATCCTCCAGGCTGTTCAGCATCTTGCGCGAGGACCGCAGCCTCGTCTATGATATCTCATCGGCGCCGACGCTGTTCTCCGACGTGGGGCTGATCGACATCATCACCTCGACAACAACCGACAGCGTGGCCCCGACCGTTGATGCAATGATCGATGTGACGCAGAGCCTGTGCGACGGCGTAGACGAGCGCGAACTGGAAACCTATAAGCAGCGCGTGGCCTGCCACATGGACATCCTGCTGGACAACCCGGTGGACATGAGCGAATGGTACGGCGTGCGCGAGCTGCTCGTGGAGCCGGACGAGCTCGAGACGCCCGAGCAGGAGGCCGCCAGGCTGCGGGCCGTCACGCCGGACGATATCGTCCGCGTCTCGCGCGGGATGTTCGCCGCCGACGGGCGGAGCCTCGTCGTGCTCGGCCCGTGCGGCCGCGGCCAGCGACGCCGGATACGAAAGAGTCTCGATCTATAGAGCCGTCGCGGGATGTGTTTCTTGGAGTAACCGGATGATTATCAGGACAGCAGCTCATGCACGTGCGGGTCTGATCGGCAATCCGTCAGACGGATATTTCGGCAAGACGATCTCGGTGATCGTGCGCAACTTTACGGCACGTGTGACGATCTATGAATCACCCCGGCTCGAGATAAAGCTCAGTCAGCAGGATCATTCATCGTTCGGCGGCGTCAGGCAACTGGTCGAGGATGTCAATCTCAACGGCTACTACGGCGGTGTCAGGCTCATCAAGGCAACAATCAAGAAGTTCTCGGACTACTGCGAGAGGAAAGGCATCGAGTTGGCGGACAGGCAGTTCACAATCGCCTACGAGACGGACGTCCCCAGGCAGCTCGGCCTGGGCGGCTCGAGCGGCATCATCACGGCTTCGCTTAGAGGGCTGATGGCGTTCTATGGTATCGACGATATCCCAAAGGATGTCCAGCCTTCGCTCATTCTCAGCGTCGAGACCGATGAGCTTGGAATCCCCGCAGGCCTGCAAGACCGCGTCATTCAAGTCTATGAAGGCGTGGTGTATATGGATTTCCGCCGGGAACTGATGGAGAGCGAGGGCCGTGGAGACTACGAAGAGATCGATCCCGTACTTCTGCCTCCGCTCTTCATCGCCTATCGCACCGGCTTGAGCGAAGGCTCGGAGGTCTTCCACACCGACATCCGACATCGCTTCGATGAAGG
>JAUWKK010000312.1 GCA_030614245.1 Planctomycetota bacterium
CCACAGCCCAGCCGCGCCGAATATTCCACCGAGGAGCCCCACAACGGGACGCGGAGCGCCGAACTTCTCATCCGGCTGAGGGATGATGTCCGCCGAAACCAGAATAATCGCTATTCCTCCCAGCAGGAACGGCAAAGAGAAGAGAATGGCGCAGCCGCCGTGGATGGTCGTGCCGCTGCGGCCCTGCTTGTTCAGTTGCTTGCGTTGAATGTCGGGCATTTGCCGCCCCTATTCCCCCAGGGCCGCTGCTAATGCACATTGCCGGCAGCCTCGGGCGTCCTGTTCGCAGTAGTCCTTGAATATCTGGTGAAGTCCCTGCTGCCGCCTGGCGGAGTTAACGAGCTTCTCGAGCTCGACGTCACCGGCGAAGATGCGCCGGCGAACGAACCGCTCGACACTGTTGTCGTCGAGGCGCGGCAGCTGGCCATAGAAGCGGTGCACGGCCAGTGCGAGGTCCTTCCGGCTCCGCCCCTTTGCCTGTGCCAGGAGTGCGGGGACAACTGTGTTGGTGATGATGATGAGCGAGCGGGACTTGCCGACGAGCCGTTGGGGCGTCTCGCGGCGTCCGCCTCCGAAACTGCTGCGGTAGCTCCAGTAGTTGTCGGGGAACTCGGCGAGTATGTTCTCGATATCGCGTCGGATTCTCACGCAGCCTCGGCGGGTGCCCGAGGATCCCTGCATCACGGCGGTGCGGAAAGGCTCGAGCAGGTCGCGGTGCAGGTATCTTGCGAGGATGAAGCTGATCGCGGCGATGCGCCTGGGCGGAGTGTTCGCCGGCCGTACTCCTGAGAGCTTCCACTGCGAGCGCTGCATCATTGTATCGGCGAAGTTTTCGCGGATGGCAGGCCATCGATCGAGAAGCGGCCCGGCGTAACGCCGGGTCTCGTCGTCGAATGCGTCGAGCTCATCCGCCATCGGCAGGAGGCCCGCCGCACCGAAGAGCGCCGCCTCTATCTGAACGCAGCACACATCGAGGTCGTCGGACGGGCAAAGCCCGCGGAGCCGTTCGAGCGGGGCGATAGATGCGAGCATGCGAAACTGGCTCTTGTTGCGCTTGTAGCCGAGGGCCTCCATTACGCCTTCGTAGAAGAGTTGATCGGGAGGGGCCTGCCCGAGACGCTTCCTGAATCGCGCCGCCCGCCCGAGGATGCGCTCATCGCCCGCGGCATCGAGGAACGTGCCGAGCCATTCCTCGTCGACGCCGTGCTCGATCAGCTTCCGGTGGCAAAGGCCCACGCTGCCGCTGTTGTCCGCAGGGTAGTCTTCGGGATTGACCATTTCGGCGAGCTCGCCGAGTTCGCCTTCGAGGTAAGGTTCCAGTCGGAGCTGCGGCAGTTCGGTGCCGTCCGCCCTCAGGACGGTGCCACTGTCGAGGTCGTCCCACATCACAACGTGAAGTATCACGGAGTTGTAGTTCGGGTCCTCGTGGTGGCCGTGGGCCTTCCATCCTGACGAGTATATGTGTACTTCGACGTGGCCCTTGACGATCTCGCCGCGCCCGAGCCTGATGACGGCGTTTCTGAAATCGGGGCCCGCTTCGAGGTTCCACCAGCCCGGCGAGAGCACGCGGAGTTTCTGCCCTCCGTCCGTGCGCAGGTCGTCGGTTGTCAGGTTCTGATCGAACCAGAAGCATCGGACCAGCCGCTCGCGGATCGCAAGTCGCGGCGAATCGGGATACGGGACGGCCGGCTCGCACAGGTTGCGCACGCGCTCGACTATCCGCCTGTAGGCCGAGGATGTTTCGTCGGTGGAGAACTCATTCAGATCGAGAGGCATACCGCACCACGCTTCATGCACAGACTGTTATCGGTTTGGGCAGCAATCATTGAACCTCGCCGCACAGATGTGTTTCGCAGCCCCTCCGCGTATCCGTGTTGTTCCTGCCGGCGACAGGCGGGTTCGACTGTGAACGCCGGGCTTACTGGCACGCGACAGCCCTCAGATGATTGCGCCCGATGATCAGGCCCTCTTCGATGCCGAGGGCTGAGTCCTCGTGTTCGATGCTCAAGACATTATTGTATCCTGCGCGTCTCAGGCGGCCGACGTAGACACCCCAGTCGATCTCACCCAGCCCGGGGATGACGTAGCGCCACCAGCCATTGCCGAGTACACCGACCTCGCGGAGCGCGTCCTGCCTGATCTCGGTGTCCTTCGCGTGCGTGTGGAATATCCGATCCTTGAAGCGGTCGATGGCTTCGAGGTAGTCGCAGCCCTGCCAGACAAGATGCGATGGATCGTAGTTCAGGCCGAGCCGCTTGCCGGGGACGGCGTCGAAGACCATCTCGAACGTGTCCACGCCGCGCAGCAGCGTGGCGAACCAGTTTTCGAGCGCGATCTTGACCCGATGGCCGGCGGCGACGGCGAGTATCCCCTTCCAGACGCTTTTGAAGTCATCCGAAGCTATCGTCTGCTCTCGGCTCATTCCCGGCAGGGGCATTCCCGCGAGGGTGCAGACCACACCTACATTGAGCTTGGCAGCGGCGCGGATGGCCGTCTTGACGGTCCTGATGTTGGCGCGGCGTTCTGCGGGATCGGGAGCCAGCACGTTGCAGTAGGCGGCTATGCTCGATATCTCGATGCGGTTCTCGTCGAGCAGGTCTTTCATCTTGCTGACGTTCCCCTTGGCCAGCGAGAGCAGACTGAGATGCCCGGCGTATGCCTCGAGGCAATCAAAGCCGTTGACGCCGGCCCATTCGACGACATCCTCAAAACTCCGGTTGCCCATGCACGCCGTCAGAAAGCCTACTTGCATTGCTCTTCTCCTGCTGGCCTTAGCCCCTGCTCTCGCGGAACCCGCCGCAGCCGGCGGAACGAACTTCACCGCGAATAAGACAAATATACGGCTCAAACGCGCAGAGTCAACAGAATTTGGGCGGACGGCAGCGTCATTTTCCGGCGGCCGTTGGAGAGTTTGTGTTTAGCGTGTCTGGAATATCGGCGGCGGGTTGCAGCCCCGGCAGGCCTGCCGCAGGCAGGTCGGCGGGGCCGGGTAGTGCCTGGAATCGGCAGGCCATGCCGTAGGCAGGCAGGCTGGAAAGCCTGCCCCACGGAGAGACACTACCCCTGCCCACCTCAGGAAGGTTAGCCTGTGGTGCAGCCTGTACTCGGCCGTCTACATCCTGCTAAACACGTACGAAGCGCCGAAAACGTTGCAGGCGGCAAAGGACGGAGAACGAGAACGGCCAGGTCTTGAATGGGCGCACTTACCCATCCAGACCTGGCCTGGTGCTTTCTCAGCATGTACGGTACCTTACGGCTGGTGCATCCTGGAACAGCCGGGCAAGCCCTTGTGCAGGCCGCACTTCCGGCATTTCTCGGCGCCGGCCTTGCAGCAAAGGGCCGACCCTTTTACCTGGCCGCACTTGCCGCAAAGCGCTACGTCTTTCTTCCCTCGTCCGGACTAGGGGGTCTTTTCTTTCTCCTCTTCTTTCGGCTCGGGAGCCTCCTCTTTCTTCTCCTCTTCTTCCGGTTCTGGTGGGGGCGGGGGCTTCTTGCAGCCTGTCAGCAGCGCCCCGGCAGCCAACATCAAAAAAGTCCGTCTTTCCATTGCTCTCTCCTTCGTCGTCAGCCACATCTCTGAGGCGGGGATGACCTCGAGACGCAACTTCACTATACGAACCCGCCTGCCTACCGGCAGGCCTACTCCCCAGCGTGACTCTACATGAACGCTTTTGCGGTGTCAAGGGTATATCGCACGGTTTTCTTAGATTATTGCATAATTCTCCGTGG
>JAUWKK010000188.1 GCA_030614245.1 Planctomycetota bacterium
AAGGACCGCCTCGCTATGGGCGCCTTCTGGATGGTCGAAGGCGACGCCAAGAGCGCCGAGACCGAATTCGCCGAAGCCGCCAGGCTCGGACAGGATGTCAAGCCTCTCCTCGAGAGGCAGCCGTACTTCACGAGAGTCAAGCAGGAAGTCATCGCCGGCAAGCTGTTCGAGGAAGCCAAAACCCGCGCCGGGAACAAGGAGTGGCAGAAGCTTGCCGCTCTCACAAAGCGGCTCCTTGAGGAACTCGCTGAAACCACCGTCGTCAGGGACAACCACGCGAACATCCAGGAATTGAACGAGCAGGCTAACGCGGAGCTTGCCATGCGGCCCGGCGGGCAACTCGAGCGGTATCTGAGGAAAATCCACGAGGAGGCCCTGGCTCTCGAAAAAAACGGCTATTACACTGACGCTCTCGACCTGCGCTACGAGTTCGCCGAAAAGGAATTCTCGAAGTCGCGAATGCTCAGGGCGAAGAAGTACTGTCACTCGCTGCCTGTGGCCATCCGCCTCGGAGAAGATGCAAGGACCTACGGCATCGAACTTATGAAGGGCGAACTCGAGCAGGAACTCAGCAACGTATCGAAGGGCGGCAAGAACGGCGTCAGGCTGGGCGTCGTCGGTCCGGCCGCCCCGCCTGCCAGACCAGCACCACGCGGACGGACGGAAGAGCCGACTTCGTTCTGCCTTGATATCAGCGATTACTATCTCCCGTTCGGCAGCGGCGACGTCGAGATCGGCGTCGAGGTCTACGGGCTGCCCGGCGCCCGACTGGGTATCACCGCCAGGCAACTGACCGCCGACGGGGACGAACGGCCCGATGAGACCGTCATCCGCAGGCTTGCAGCAATCTGGACCAGGAACCGCTGGACGATCATCAAATCGGGTAGGGCCAACGTCCGTTTCCACAGGGGCCCGATCACCCTGCCTGCCCGGCGGGTACAGACGGTGGACCTGGAGATCACCGGCTCGAACATCATCGTTCGGTCGGTATGGGTGCGAATGTCCAACGGGCGGACGTCGCCGCTCGAGCGCCTGATGAAGGATCGGCTGCCCAAACTGAAACACCCTTAGATGGAAGCTATCCCGTTAATACGTCTTTATCGAAATGGAGCATATTGCAATCTGCGACACATGAAGCCCCGTAGGGGCAAAGTAGAATAGCCCACGGCAACGCCGGGGGGCCACCAGACAGATATATCTTCAGCCCTGAAAGGGCGACGTAAACACAATCATGTTCACAAACTACTCCGCCCTTGCAGGGCTGAAGCCCCAGCCTGTCCGCCTCAGGAGGGGCTTTATCCCGTGGCCGCTGCGCGGCCAGCTATTGCCAACTCTTAGGCGTCACTTTATCCCGATGGCACACTATCCCCGTTCGCAGACGTATGATGTTATAGTTGTGGGCGCAGGCCACGCAGGTTGCGAGGCCGCCCTCGCGGCGGCGCGCATGGGGTCCCCGACGCTCCTGCTGACGATCAGCATCGAGGCGGTCGGACGGATGTCGTGCAACCCGGCAATCGGCGGCCTGGCCAAGGGACAGCTCGTCCGCGAGATCGACGCACTCGGCGGGGAGATGGCGAAGGTTGCCGATGCGACCGCGATTCAGTTCAGGATGCTCAACCGCAGCCGCGGCCCGGCGGTGCATTCGCCCAGGTGCCAGTCCGACCGCCTGCTCTATGCAGCCGAGATGCGCCGCCGCGTCGAGCTGCAACCCGGCCTCGATCTGCGGCAGGAGATGGTAGAAGAGTTGATCGTCGAGGGCCGGCGCGTGCCCAGTCGCTCCGGCGGGGTGGCACGTTCAAGCATAGCTTGGACGTGGAGCGAGCACGGCCAACGCAAGGCCGTTGACCGCGGCACCCGGCGCGTGCTCGGAGTGCGAACGGCATCGGGGCTCGAGTACCGTGCCGGTGCGGTCATACTCACGACGGGCACGTTCCTGCGCGGCCTGATTCACCTCGGCACACTCAGCTATCCGGGCGGCAGGGCAGGCGAGTTCCCAGCCGAGAAGCTGCCCCGCCAGTTCAAGGGCCTCGGCATCGACACCGGCCGCCTCAAGACCGGAACCCCGCCCCGCCTCAACGGCACGACCCTTGACTTCAGCAAGATGGAGATACAGTACGGCGATCCCGATCCCGTGCCATTTTCGTTCTCCACGAAGAAGCTCGACCGCCCCGAGCTGCCCTGCTACATCACCTGGACGAGCCCCGAGACGCACAGGATCATCAACGACAACCTGCACAGGGCGCCGCTCTTCAGCGGCCGGATCAAGGGCGTAGGGCCGCGATACTGCCCATCCATCGAGGTGAAGATCGTCAACTTCCCCGACAAGCTCCGGCATCAGCTTTTCATCGAACCCGAAGGCGCGGGCACCTCTGAAGTCTACGTCAACGGCCTTGCAACGAGCATCCCGCCGGACGTCCAGCTCTCCGTCGTACGCTCGATACCCGGCCTCGAAAAAGCCCACATCACCCGGTTCGGATACGCCATCGAATACGATTTCGTCCCGCCCACGCAAACCCGCGCCAACCTCGAGAGCAAGCAGGTCGGATACCTCTTCCTCGCCGGGCAGATCAACGGAACCTCCGGCTACGAGGAAGCGGCCGCACAAGGGCTGATGGCGGGCATCAACGCCGCGCTCAAGCTCAGAGACGACGAGCCGTTCATTCTCGACCGGTCGGAAGCATACATCGGTGTGCTGATCGACGACCTCGTCACGCTCGGCACCGAGGAGCCGTACAGGATGTTCACCTCGCGGGCCGAATATCGCCTCGTGTTGCGCCAGGACAACGCCGACCGCCGACTCATGCACCACGGCCATCGCTTCGGACTGATAAGCGACGAACAATTCGACGAATTGCAGGAGAAGGAGAGGCTTATCGCCGAGACGTGCGATTACATCGGCAGGAAGTTCCACGGCGGCGCCTCGCTGGCGAAGGTCCTCCGCCGGCCGGAATCTTCCTTCGCCGACATCGAGAAGATCGACGACGAACTCCGCCGCCGCTCGCTCCCAAAGGACGTAAAGCAGCAGGTTGAGATCGAGACGAAATACAGGGGCTACATCGAGCGGCAGAACAGGGACGTCGAGAACTTCCGCCGGTTCGAGTCGCGTCGCATCCCGGAGGACATCGACTATGCGGCAGTGGGGCACATCAGCCGGGAGGGCCGCGAGAAACTCGCACGCGTCCGCCCTGTCAACCTCGGCCAGGCCGGCCGCATCAGCGGCGTATCACCGGCCGACGTCTCCGTGCTCATCGTCTACCTCGAGAGTCTCTCGCACAACGCAGGACGATAATGTGGAGCAGCCTTCCCGGCTGCTGATTCATCGGCTGGCTTGCGGCTCGCTAATCGACTCTGTCGTTCAGGAGCGCTTCGTAGTTCTCGGCGATCGTGGTATCGTCGCCGTAGATGATCTCGTAATCCATCCTGGCGCGCGACGCGAGGTCGGTGATGAACTTGTGAGCCAAGACCTTTTTCGTGTCGTTCTCGGCCGCTTCGTCCAGAAACTGATAGCCGACGTAGACGCCGATGGCCAGGTCCACGATCCGCCGCGAGTGGTATTCCGTGTAGGCCCGGTCGCTCCTCTCCTTGACGTGAGCGACCGCCCCGTGCAGGTGCTCTACGGTTGAAACAAGCAGCTTCGCGAGGTCCCTGAGCGTCGAATCGTAAGATCTCGCGGCGCATTCATCGAAGAATGAATCGAGCACTCCGCTCATCACGCCGCCGATGGCCGCGATCACCTGGAGCTGGCTGGTTCCTTCGTAGATGCTCGTGATGCGAGCATCGCGATAATACCGCTCGACGCTGTAATCCCTCATGAAGCCGCTGCCGCCGAGCACCTGGATGGCGTCGTAGCACACGCTGTTGCAGATTTCGCTGGCGTAGTATTTGGCCATCGGCGCGAGCGTGCTCGCGAGCTTGCTCCAGCGGCTCAGCTCGCCGCGCAGGGCTTTGTTGTCGTCGTCGGGGCGTTTCTCGTCGAGACGCCGGCCCAGTATCCGTTCCATGTCGGCAGCTAATGAGCTGTTGTAGGCCAGCGTCCGCGCCGCCTGCACGCGCAGCTTCATCGTTGCGAGCATATCGTAGACGGCGGGAAAGTGAATGATCTCCTTGCCGAATTGCCTGCGCTCGCGCGCGAAGCCGAGCGCCGCGCGATAGCCCGCCTCGGCGATGCCCACAGACTGCGCGGCAATCGCCACGCGGGCACCGTTCATGAGCGCCATGACATAGCGGATCAGCCCGCGTTTGCGCCGGCCGATCAGCAGTGCGGGGGCGTCTTTGAACACCAATTCGCACGTGGGCGAGCCGTGAATGCCGAGCTTGTCTTCGATGCGCCGCACCATCACCTGCGGGCACTTCTCGACGAGGAACAGGCTCAGCCCGCGGGCGTCTTCGGTGCCCTCTTCCGAGCGGGTGAGCACGAGCAGGATGTCGCCGCAGCCGTTGGTGATGCCCCGCTTGACGCCGTTGAGCAGCCATTTCTCCGGGTCGTCGGTGGGCGTCGCCTTCAGTTGCACCACCTGCAGGTCCGATCCCGCGTCGGGTTCGGTGAGCACCATGGCCGCCGTGGCTTCGCCTGCCACCATACGCGGCAGGATTCGGTCCTTGATCTCGTCGGTGCCGAAGCTGTGAATCGTCTCAGCGATCTCGCCCAGGCCGCACAGGTTCATGAGCGAGGCGTCGGCGCGGCTGACCATCTCCGTGGCCATCATGTATATTGTGTTGGGAATGTTCAGCCCGCCGTATTTGCGGGGTAGCGTGAAGCCCATCATCTGGGCCTTGCCGAGCAGATCGAGCGATTCGGCGATGCCGGGGGCATAGGTGACTTCGCCGTCCTCGAGTTTCGGCCCGTCGATATCAACCTGCTCGGCACGCGGAGCGATGAAATCGCCCGCTATCTCGCCGATCAGGTCGAGCACGCGACGGTAGTTATCCCTGGCGTCATCATAATCGACCGGTGCGACTGGATCGGTGGAGGCATAGCTGTAGTCGTCCTCCATCAGCCGCACGAGCTCGCGCAGGTCCATACGGTCGAAGTGGAACTGGATGTCGTCGTTGTCCTGGAAGAAGTTCGGCATTCGGGCCTCACTCTTTCGATCTATACGCCTCGATCATCATCGGGACGACCTCGAACATGTCGCCGACGATGCCGTAGTGAGCGATCTGGAAAATGGGGGCTTTGGGGTCGGTATTGATTGCTATAATCTTGCTCGATTCGGCCATTCCCGCCTGATGCTGGATAGCGCCGGATACGCCGCAGGCTATGTAGAGCCTGGGCCGGACGGTTGTGCCGGTCTGGCCGACCTGGTGATCGTGGCCGATGAATCCGAGGTCTACGGCTGCGCGCGTCGCTCCGACTTCGCCGCCGAGCAAGCCGGCCAGCTCGCGCAGCAACTCGAAGCCCGCCTTCGAGCCGACGCCGGCGCCGCCGGTTACGATCACCGGCGCGCCCTTGAGGTTCACTGCCTTCTCGGCCTTGACGCGCTCGATTATCTCGACGACGTTGTCGCGGCCATCGAGCGAGACGTCGACATTTGTGATGATGCCGGTTCGCGATTCATCGGGCTCGCCGAGCCGCATTACTCCCTCGCGGACGGTCGCCATTTGCGGACGGTGGTTGGGTGTAACTATCGTGGCGATGATATTGCCGCCGAATGCCGGGCGGATCTGATACAGCAGGTTGGTATGCTCCTGCTTTGTTTTCGGATCGGTATAGTTGCCGATCTTCAGGGCCGTACAGTCGGCGGTGAGGCCGGTTCGAAGCCTCGATGCCACGCGCGGAGCCAAGTCGCGCCCGAGGAGCGTCGCTCCGAAGAGCACAATCTCCGGTGCCTCCTGCTCGATTACCGCAGAGACAACCTTCGCGTAAGGCAGCGTCGCGTAAACGGCCAGAATCTCGGCATCGGCGAGGAATACTTCATCGGCCCCGTGAGCTATCAGCGTCTTGCCCAGCGCCTCGACGTTACTCCCGAGCAGGATAGCCCCGAGGCGGGTGTCGAGCTTACCGGCCAGCTCCCGGCCGCCAGTGAGCAGTTCAAGGCCGGCCTCGGACAGCTTGCCGCCATCCTGTTCCG
>JAUWKK010000150.1 GCA_030614245.1 Planctomycetota bacterium
AAGCCAGTGAAGACGGGCCGTCGACCCGTAAGCTACCAGTTTCTCGGATTGACATTGATTATCCTCTACTTTCCAAAGGCGGCCGGGAAGCTGGCCGTATCGTGCCATTTGACATCCACGGTGCCCATGTTTTTAAACTTATTGGCGTCCTCGGGAATGAACCCGTCCTCGTCATACCAGACCGCCGTATAGACATGTCCACAATCGCTGTATTGAAACTCGACTACCGTGTCGTAACGGCATATGGTTGCGTCGACGATACCGGTCCTCTTATAGTCCATGTACACAACGAGCCAAGAGCGGGCCGGATCGCCACGGAACACATCAGCGTTTACGTGGTTGACATACTTCTTTATCTCCGCTTCGATGTCGGCCGTCTGAATCGTAATCTCCCGCTGGAAGGTTTGCTGGATATCCAGCACGGTCACTTCGGCGCGCTTCTTATTTTTGTTTTCCCCGTCCGGGCCGTACTCCAGAACGATCTTCTGGCCATCCAGATCGCCGTCGCCCGGGCCGTAGACTTGTGTAGTAACTTGCGACACGGTAGAGCTGCCGCGCAAGGGTCGGAACCACGTCGGGTGTGTCTCGCCGCCGGCCAGCTCGCCCTCACGCCGCTCGTATGTGCAGATGACCTTGACCGTGGCGATAGTTCCGTCATTCCCAACGATCGAACAGTCCCGCACTGCGCACCGCAGGCTTGAGTCTGTAGCCGAGTAGGCCGCGCTGGCGGTCGGTACGGATGTGTCCGCCAGAGCTGTCGTGAAAACACCATCGGGGCTCTGCCCGGCAATAGTCACGTCTATGAAAAACGTGCGGGTAGCGGCGCTGTTAACGCCGTACTTCTCAGTCTGTTTTGCATCGCTCAGGGTGTCAGTCGCTACTGCCATGTGTCACCTATTGCGCGCCAAGGTTGATGCGCTCCACCGCCAGAATTAGCCTGTCGAACTTCTTCAGCTCGGCCGGGTCGGCCTTGATGGGTGTCAGCCCCCGCCTTCGGGGCTCGTCCTCGCGCCCATACGCCGTGCGGCTGCGGACGATCTGTCCAAACGAGCCGATGCCCTTTTCCTCCGGCTTGCCGAGCATCTCTTTGATCTTGGCCCGCAGCTCCTTGAGGACGCGACCGAGCGTATTCCCGCCAAGGAACCCCTCATTGAACAGGTCCACGGCCTCCCGCATTTGCTCTTTCATTTTCTCGATCGGCGTGCGGGTGCCCTCGAAGATGCGCGCGGCCGCGTCCGTCAGCGGTCCGCGTAGTTCATCTTCCAGCTTGTGCATATAATCGTATACGAGGTTGATATCCTTGCCGAAGAACCCCTTGTAGTAGAGATCGAACGCCTCGTCGATCGAGCGTTGCATCTTCTCTGCCGGCGAGCGGATCGCCTCACGGATGCGCTCGGCGGCGGACTTCATCGCGGTTTCCACCGCTACCATCTTGGCTTTCATGGCCTCTGCCATGCCACCGTCGCCGCCCGCGCCGGCAGGGCCACCCCCAAGCCCTTCGTTGAACGTCTTGTTAAGGTCCCTGAAATACTTCTTGATATCCTTGGCCGTTTTGCCAGAGGCCAGGCCCGCAAATGCCTCTTCGACTTCCTCTGCAGCCCGGAAAGATGTTTCCCCCAATGCTTCAACGAAATGGATAAACTCCATGTCCTTCGGCGCATGGCCCAGCCACTCTCTTTGGCTGTTGCGCAGCTTTATTAGCCCTGCTGGCACAGCTAGAATAACGTAGGCAACTTCGCCAAGAGCGGCAGCGAACCCCTTGGCGGAGTTCGTCAATAAGGACAGAAGTTCATAGGTCTTCACCCCACTAAGCGCCACGCGCTCTAATGCTGAAGAAACATTCTTGCCTAGCCTATCCGCGTTGGTGGCCATGTCAACAAACCCGTCGGCAGCCGCCGTGATGTAGGGCGTCAACTCGATTGCGAGAGTCTGGCCAATTCCGCGGAAGAGCTTTTGGAGGCGGTCTAATGCAATCGCCGCCTTCCCCGCCTTGCGGTAAGCATTTTCATCAAGAGCAAGACCAAGGCGTTCGGCATCTTCTTGGAACTTTCGAAGCGCAGCACTTCCGCCACCCAACATAGCAACAAGGGAAACGCCCTCTGAGTCAAACAGCTTGAATGCAAGGCGCACGCGCTCGCCCTGCGTCTTTACGCTGCGCATCGCGTCAGCAATCCTGTACAACTGCTTATCGGGCGATAGGGCAGCAAGCGACTTTGCGCTTAGGCCAAGTTGAATTATCGCGCCCTGGGCCTCCCCTGTCCCCACTGCGGCTTCAGCTACGCGCCGGGTCATGCGCTGGAGCGCCATGTTTACGGTTTCGGCTTTTACGCCAGCCGACGCGGCAGCATGCTGCAATCCAGCAAGTTGACCGGCTGCAACCCCGATACGCTTGCCGAATTGGCCCGTCTTGTCTATTGCCGCAATAGTCTTGGTTATGAACAGCCCAACGCCACCAACCGCCGCGCCGGCGCGCAACGTCTTGAAGCTGGTCAGCGCGCGGATGGCGCCCTTAAGGCTGCTGCCAATTCCGCGTCCAAACTTACTCAGCCGCTTGCGCGACTTCGTTAGCCCCTTTGTGAATCGGGCGCTATTCAGCGATAGGATCGCAGTTAGTTTTCCTATGTTAGCCATGTTTCTTGAGTACCCCGAAGAATGATTCGGCCGATGCCCTCATGTTGGCTTCGGACATCTGCGTTGTCTGCGGCTCATCGTTCAGCATGTAATGCGATAGCTTGGCGTCCTTGACCCCGAACGCCTGCGCCACCATCACGCAAAGCTGCGCGATCCGCCAATCCGCCCGTTCTTCGCCCCATGGCTCGATCCGGTAATACGCCATCCATTTCTGTAGCGCACATTCCGGCATCTCCGCCAGTAGCGTTTCCACATCCCAGCGACCAAACGCCAGCCCTAGTCGGTGGGCGAATCGCCAGCGGTGATCGCTTTCAATTTTCCCTCAAGGCCTTTCGTCTTTTCATCGGGGTCGATGCCGGCCTTCATGATGGCGATGTCGAACAGGCGGTCAATCACCTTAGCGCTCTTCTCGCCTAACTGTGATACTTGCGTATCATCGAAGAGCCGGGCACCCTGTTCGTCGCATAGCGCCTGCGACACAATCCGTTCGCGCAGGGTTTTCAAGTTCGACTTATCACCCGCCACGCTTTCGGCCTCGAATAGACTGCGGACGCGGGACGGAACGGAGCGCACATACACCGACCCGTTCCACTCCGGCACCTCGATAAGTTCGATCTCCCAATCGCAAATACCGACGATCTGTTCTCGCGTAAGCCCAGGCATAAAACCTCCTCGCGTTTGTTACGCAATTGAAACCCCGGATACCTGAATTTGAACGGCAAGATTGCTTATCGTCATGCCAACCCCGAGGTATGTGACATAATCACCGGACGCCGGGTACGCCGCTATGTCGCTATGCGCGCCAATCCCGCCCGGCGTTGCAGCGTCACAGAAATACCGAGAGCCGACTATCACCGTGCCACCCGGATTCAGATTGCCCCATGTAATGAGTTTGATCGGCTGGCCATCCTCGGCGCCGTTCAGCGAGATTCCTACACATACGGCCATTGCCTCTTCGTCCGCATCACCTAACTTGACTTTACTGCCGTCGAGATACACCGCCTCGCCTGCGGTTATCTGCACGCCGGCCGTAGCCCATTTCGTTCTGGCGTTTGCCCCTGCCAGCACATTTGCCGCCGTTACACTGATGACAGCCATTGTTCACTCCCTTCTATGCAAGTGTCTTGCCGCTGTTCTGGATGTTGACTACAATATTCGACGTAGTTGACGCGATCCCGATGGCCGATTTATACACAGCAGAGCCGATATCTGAGTCGAGCGCGATCTTGCCCGGTTCCTCCGATAGCACATATTGCACGCCAACCGCCACAGCGGCGCCAGGGTTGTAATTGCCCTTCGTGCATATCCTGAGCGGCTGACCATCGGACGCCGCGTTCAGGCACATGCCCGCCACAACCGCTGAGGCCGCCGCGTTTGAATCAGCGAGCTTTGCTTTATTGCTCGCGGCCGTGTCCCGGTAGACCACATCCCCTTGAACAACCGTCGCACCGGCGACGACTTCTATGATCGTCGCGCCGGTTCCCGCTAACACATTTGCTACTGTTGGTGAAAGATCAGCCATGCCTATTCTCCTTTTTTATGCTGTTACTACAGACGGCGTCGGAACGAATGTCAGCGAGGTCGTGACCTCACCGCCCATGGCGCCCGACGTATCCTTCTTTGAACAGCGGAAAGTTACACCGCCGCTATCGATCATCGTTCCGTCATTCCATGCGATACCAAGATCACCTATGGCGCCCCTAGCTATATCCGATGCCGTCCCAACGATTTCGACAGTGCACTCGATAGCGGGAATGCCATCGGCACTTACCTGGACATCGTCATCCAGACTGGTAACATCCACGTCGCCGCCGTCCTCAGAGTACGAAAAACTCCGCAGCTTCCCTATCTTCACGCCCTCGAGTTTGATTATCGAACCTTTGAATCCATCGTCTGCCATATCGTTCTCCTTCCGTTCTGCTATGAGAACCAGATCGAATACTCTTGAGTCACCCTTTGAATATGCTGCCCGCTGTCGGTGGCCTCCGCCTCGTAGTCGTCATGCTCATCGGTCATCGTGCAGCCTGTAATGTTCGGGTCGCCATACGTGCGGGTCCATCCGTCCAGCGCTGCCTTGACCGCATTGGCTAACGCGACCACCAATGGGTACGTCGTTGAATCGCAGTTGATTTGCAGCCGGATATTCTGCGTACTGGTCGGCCCATCACTTGCTTGGATCGGCCCGCCGGTTATTCGTTGGTACGTTATCCAGGGCGGCCGCGCGCTCTGCGGAATCGCCGTTGCAGGATAGACGCGTGCCGTCACATACTCTGCCACCGTGGCGTCGTCGACCAGTTGCGTGCGTATGGCTGCCTGGATACTCATCGTCCCGCCCTGAGCTTACTAACCTCTTTGGCAATGTCTCTTCGCAGTTGAGTTCCGAAGATATTCAAAGCTCCCCGCCAGTGCTGGTCATAGGCCGGGCGCATGAACGGTTTCGCCGGCGTACCCGGATGCAAGTGCGGCCTTCGGACAATAGTGCCGTCTATGAGCGTTGTCGGTATCCAGTGCGGTTTCGTGCCGAATTCTACCAGGTGGGCATAGTTGGCGGGCTTCTGTTTGGTATCGCCGAACTTCTTGGCCCAGCCGACCGTCTTCCGCTTCCTGCCTTGCGTCGTCACACGCGCCCCGATCACCGCTACGGCAGTACCCGTGCTGGGATAGAATATCGATTTGACCCCGATGCTCTTTCCTAACATGCCAGACACCTTGACCACCTTTACCTTTGCCGCTCTGGCGATCGGCCTTGCCCCCTTCACGACCGCCCGCTTGAGTAACTTCTTCTCTACCCTCTGCCCCAGCTTGGCCAATGCCTTCGCCAGCTCCTTACCACCCTCCATGCGCAGCGTTACGCCCGCCCCGCCAACGTGCCTAGCCATTACACCGCCACCTGTTCCGTGCAGATCAGCACAAGCTCCCGGTTCCGTTCGTCCACGTTGAGCTTCTGCCCGATCTCAAATGTCCGTGTACCGAACTGCAGCCGATGCGCCGGCGTCAGCATCGACAGGTATCGCATCCGTACCTCATGGGTGGCCGTCGCTACGATCTGCCGGGCAACCTCGGCCTCCCGCCCGGACAGCGGCTTAACGAACGCACGGCGCGCCAGGATCGTTTCCCACGTGCGCCCCATCGATCCGTATTCGTCCTGCGTCTCCGTAGCCTCCTGGATGTCGACGATATGCCCGAGCCGTCCAGCCCTCATGGTATTCTCCTTACCATTGCCAGCCTACGTCGAAATGCTGTAGCAAGTTATCCACGGTAAACGGCGTCTTGGCCACAATGGTCCCTGTGATGATTGGCTCACGGTTCTCGTACCAGTGGGCCGCCAGCATGATGATCGCGTGCCGGATCTCCTGGGGTACATCGGTCGACGCCGTGCCGTACCCCGCCTTGTATGTCACGATCACAGCTTCCCGCTGCGCCCGGGTCGCCGGCCATATCTTGCCATAGGCGGGCTCGACCCACGCCGGCTCGGACGCGGTCGACACCTGATAATCTGTGACCGCCGTTAGCGTCTGCGTATCCCCGCCCGTATCGATGTATTCGATAGAAGTCACCGAATCCAGCGGCGGGCGCGGCAGGATGATCCTGGCCGGAAAGGCGTCGAGGTACATCTTCCACGTAGCATCAATCAGTTGCCGATGCGTCTGTGCTTCCGCGTACCCGGTGGCCACTGCGATCAGGCGATCTAGATACACGTCGTCAAGCGTATGCTCGATCACGGCCTGACGCTTGACCTCGGCCACCGTCACCGGATATGTCGATGGCGCAGTCTGGATTAATCCCGTCACGTACTGCCCCCCTTACTCGCTTAGATCGGCTCAAAGTACCCGATGATTGTCACGGCTTCCGCGTCATTCGGCTCCTCGATCGAGTCGATGCCGATCATGTGATCGTTCGGTAGTCGGATCTTGCCGCCGACCTGAATAATATACGGCGTGTTCGTCAGGAGTTGCGGCATGTAGAATCTGCCCGTCCACGTCCCGGCCTCGGTCTGACCCGTCTCTTCAGTGACACACGTATACATCCCTTGCGCCGACCGACCGCACGCACGGTTCAGGTTGACGCCGGCCACCGCGGTCGTACCCGCCACTGTTATGCCTTTCGCCGTGAACACTGGACACACGCCGCCGCCGACGGCTGTAAGCGAGATTACGATCGTCTCGATACATAGCAGATGGTCGGGGCTATTGTTCTCAAGAGCCAAGATTGTATCGGCGACCTCTTGAGCCTCTGTCAACGACGCCCAACTATACGCCCGGCCATCCTCGACCGCGATGTCGAACTCGGTCTTGGTGTTCACGAGCAGCCGGTTTTGGTCAACCTCGGCAGCGACACCGTCACGGCCGCGGAGTGTCATCGAATCTGC
>JAUWKK010000174.1 GCA_030614245.1 Planctomycetota bacterium
GAATTGCTGGTGTGCCGATATCCAAGGCCGCCACGGCATCTGCCGAGAGGATGGCCTTCTGGCTTCGGATGCCCCCTTTTGGGTCATCAACGTATTTGAAACTGATCGTTATCGGTCTCACCGACCGCGACCTGAGCGCCGTGACATCTTTGATGATGACCGGCCAGGCAATCAATTTCCCGCAGAACTTGGTTTTGCACCAGGCGTGGAACTCCATCATCTCCGCGTGAATCTGGGCCTGCGTCCCCTCAGACCGCACGCGCTTAGCTTGTTCCTGATTAAGTATAGTCATGAGGAGTGCACGATTCGTCCGCCACGGCTGATCTGCTTTCGGAGGCCCTTCTACATCCGCGGCAGCGGCTGGTTTCTCAACATCGGCCGGCCCGCGAAGTTCCGCTAGTTCTCGCTTGAGCTTGCCGTTCTCCGCCAGGACCTTGCTGAGCATCTGCATCAGGTTCTGGTATTGCTCTTTCAGTTTGGCGTGTTCGGTTTTCAGCTCCTCGAGCTCGCTTGCCGAGCCGATCAAGGCCGGCGGGCAGATGAGCAGACAGATGATTATCAGACGTTTCATGGTATTGCTCCTTTCAGGTCAGTTAGAAGACCATGCTGATGGCGTAAGCGAGCCCGATAAACATGATGATGATCGTCGGCGTCAGACACGCGAGCATGAAGCCGATGCCGAAGCGCCAGCCGTCACTAATGGTCAGAGATGGACGCGAGTAAGATCGGCCAGGTTGCCGCATTGGTTTTCTCCTTTCTGCAGGCAAACTGCTTTTTGATTGAGGTGGCTGCCTCATCAGGCCGCCGGAACCGCCGGCGGCGACGCCCCCGGAAGGGCGGTTCGGCTTTACCGCATGGGCAGGGCTGTCAATGCCCATGCGATACTGTCCCTGTTGGGGGTGATCGGGTGGCGTATCGGTTCGTGCCAGATGTCATGCTTGTCGTCCGCGTCGCGCAGGCGAACGTGGCTTGTGGGTCGCCCAGCCTAATGAGGTGAAACCCCATCGACTGAGCTTTCCCGTTCTCTTCGTCATCGAAAGAACCTCCATAGTATCGAGATCTCATCCATTGCGCCATGTGCCTTCTCCACCACATCATCAAGGGCAGAGGAAGAGCGCGGCGTCTTGAGTCCGTTGTACCCGACCGGATGGCTGGTGTCAATGCCTTTTATTGGACAATAAGGCCTTACCGTGGTATCATCGTGCCTACTGGCCGAAGTTAGCTCAGGCAAAGGAGAAACTGTGATGAAGAGTAAGACGTGTGTTTTTATGGTGATCGTGCTGATGCTTGCAATGGCGCCCGTGTGGGCGGAGGTCGCAACTGATGGTCTGGTGGTTCATTTCCGGGCGGACAACGCGGACGGCGCCGGGAACCCAGGCTCGGGCAAACTCGCCGCGTGGACAGACTTGGCCCTCGAATATGGGGAAGCCAACAACGGTAAGCTCAATCATTCCATCGGTATGCAGCAGAAGCCCAAGTTCAAGTTTACGCCGAGCAGCGGCTGGGTCGAGAATGCCGACCAGCCGAAAGATTCGCCGTTTCGCTACGGGCTCGGGTTCAAGGCCTCCGACCGCGAGAACGGCGATTACGTGCTCGTCGAGCCGCCGTCATTCGTAGACGAGGACAGCTTCACGTACGAGATATGGATGAAGCCCGACACGACTGCTTACAACCTGACAAAAGGACGTGGGCACCTTATCGGCGAGTATAAGCGCGATGCGAATGTGTGCAAGAGCGTAATCTCGCACAACTTCGCCGGGTGTGTCAGCTTAGACCAGTTCCCGCAGGACATCGGGACGCGCTTTGTTCCGGCTCCAGAGCGATTTGTGCCGGAAGGCGAGTTCGTCCAGCTTGTCCTGACGAAGAGCGGCAACGACGTGTCGGTCTACGTGAACGGAGGGGACAGTCCGAAGGAGGTTTACCACCACAAAATGACCGCTAAGAATGCTGGGGCAAAGCCAACTCAACAGGTCATAGGTACGCGGTTCGGCTTTCGGCCCGGCATGGTCAGGAACTTTTGTTCCTTCACCGGCCAGATGAGCATAGTCCGCATATACAACCGGCCGCTGACCCCCGAGGAAGTGACGGGCAACTATGCCGCCAGGATGAGCAGGCCGGCGCCGCAGCAAGGCCAACTGACGATGAAACCGGCAGCCGACAGCTTCAGCATCCGCGCCGATGCAGGCCCGAAGATGCAGACAATCTCGCTGCCGGCCGGCCGGCCGGCCCCCGCAGGCGGCACGCCTGTAACTGTCCGCTACGATGAAGGTGTCGTCAGAGTCTATTCGGACTCGGGCGCGGCGAAACCGCTCGCGTCAGGCGGCACAGCGACGATCCCTGAGGGCAAATCGACAGTGACGGTCTATGTGAAGGGCTACAGCGAGGGTTCCTGTGAAGTCAGGTCCTGGACACCGGGCATTTTCGGTGGCAGGGCGAAGTACAAAGTTGACGTTGTGCCCGTTCCGGGGCCAAAGGGCGTCGCGACGGATAGCCTTGTGATGGCCTACCGTGCGGACGATGCGGACGGCGCCGGGAACCCCGGCACCGGAGACCGCAAGACCTGGACCGACCTGGCCACAAAAGATGGCGTAAGAAATGACGGCCGACTGTTCCACTTCCAGTTCCAGAAAGGCAGCGGCTGGGTCGAGAACACAGATCAGCCCAAGACCTCCCCGTTCCGGTACGCCCTCGAGTTCGCGGCGACTACACATTACAACGGCGACTACGTCAACATTACCCCTCTCGCAGCGGTGAAAGAGGACAGCTTCACCTACGAGTTCTGGATCAAGCCTGACAAGGACTCCTACACGCAGATGATGACCCTCATCGGGCAGTATGCGGGGAATACAGGCAATAACGTGCTGGGAACCAGTGTTGCGGGATGGGTCTTGTCCGCACAGCCCCGCAAAGACGGCGGAACGTCATGGTCGGGACCCGACAAATTCAGGCCGATCGGGAAATTCGTACAATTGGTAGTGACGAAAAAGGGCAAGGACTTGTGGTTCTACGTCAACGGAGCTGGGACTCCGGCCAAGACGGCCCACGTCGTGCAAACCGAGGAGCACGCAGCCCCGGCGCCCAATCGGCAGTGCCTCGGCATGTGCTGGGCCTCCGCCCGCAGGCTGCTTAACGCGTACAACGGGCAGATGAGCATCGTTCGGGTCTACAAGCGGCCGCTCAGCGGCCAGGAAGTGGCCGGCAACTACGCCGCCGAGATGGGCCAGCCGATCGCGAAAGTAGGATTCACGACGAACCCGAAATCCAGCGTTCCCGGCGACGCCGGCCCGAAGCAGAAGACAATCTCGCTGCCGGTCGGCTATACAGCCCCGGCGGCCGGCACGCCCATCAAGCTAACCTACAGCAACCGGCCCTATGGAATCGAGAAGAAACTGACCGCCGACCCAGGCAAGGGCGTCACTCCTGATATGCTCAGCAGCCTGGTGAAGAGACTCTCCGGGTCGAAGCCCAAAGCCTTCGACGCCGACCATCCGCTGCTGAACTTCGAGAGACTGCTGTTCGTGAAACGACAGACCTACCATTCGAGCCACTTTTACACTGACTTCATCGACGGCTGCAGCCGGTACGGCGGCAACCTCTGCGTTCTCGAAGTGAAGACCGGCAAGGTCACCGATCTCGTGCCCGAGATGAAGAGCGGCATCTTCGGCCGCTTCGATCTGTACTTCCACGCCGACAAGGTCGTCTTCGACTGGAAGAAGGCGCCGCGCGAGGGCTTCCGCATATACGAGATCGACATCGACCCATTGACCGGGTTCAGGATAGGCAGCAAGGGCCGCCAGCTTACCTTCCGACCCGACGACGAGGACGCCCGGATCAAGAAGTACAACAATTCCTTCCGAGGCTCAACCGCCAGGATGTACTACCACCAGACCGACGATATGCACCCGTGCTATCTCCCGGACGGCGGGATCGCATTTGCCTCGACGCGCTGCGAGTATGGCACGCTGTGCGACGCACCCGACGCCCTGGCCACGGCTGTCATTTACCGCATGGACGGCGACGGGAAGAATATGCAGAAGCTGACTAACAGCCCCGTCAGCGAGTTCTCGCCCTCGATGATGGCCGACGGCCGGATACTCTATACTCGGTGGGAGTACGTCGACAAGGGCCAGATCTGCATAAAGTGCCTCTGGGCAATGAGGCCCGACGGCAGCGGCTCGGTCGAGGTCTACGGGAACGATATCGCGTTGCCGCCCACGCTCTTGCACGGCCGCCAGATTCCCGGGCATGACAACATGTTCGTCGTGCTCGGCACGCCGCACTATCCGCAGAGCGGCATCGGCACGGTGATTCGACTGGACATGTCCAAGGATATCCGCACGCGCGAGCCGATTACGCGCATCACGCCGCACGTCAAACTTCGCGGTGAGGGCGGCTGGGGACACCGCCTGGCTGACGGCAAATGGACCAACCACACCAAGGGGCCGCTCTACATGGACCCGTATCCTCTCACCGATAAGCTGTTCCTCGTCGCGCACAATCCCGACCGAGAGTGGTCGGATCCGAGGGCCTACCGGCTGTACGTGATCGACGAGCAAGGCAACCACGAGCTGATCTACAGAGACCCCAAGATATCATGCTGGGAGCCGTATCCGCTGCGCAAGCGGAAGACCCCGCCGGCCCTGCCGTCGACGTGCGACCCCGAACTCGCCAAGAAGAACCTGGCCCTGTGCATGGTTCAGGACGTCCACCACGGTATGGAAGGCGTCAAGCGCGGGACGGTGAAGTACCTGCGAATAATGGAACAGGTTCCGCGCCCGTGGGATGCCAGGCGCTTCTGGGATCCGCACGACCGGCACGGCTCGCACGTCAGGCTCGTCAGCGAGAGCCCCGTGCTGGGACTCAAGGGCCTCCGAGGCGTCGTGCCCGTCCATGCCGACGGCTCGGCTCTCTTCTATGTGCCCGCCGACAAGAACATCTACTTCGAGGCACTCGACGAGAACTACATGGAGCTCCAGCGCGAGCGGACGTACGTCAACTATCGGCCCGGCGAAGCGCGCTCCTGCGTGGGCTGTCACGAGACGCCCAAAGACTCGCTGCCCAAGCGAAACATGAGGACAATAGCCCAGACCATGCCCCCGTCAATGCCCCGCCCCCAGCCGGGCGACAAGACCGCCAACAGGCCCATCGACTATATCACCGACGTCCAGCCCGTGCTCGACAAGCACTGCGTGAGCTGCCACGGCGCTTCCAAACCCAAGGCCAACCTCAACCTGACCGGAGCTCTCACGGCGATGGCTTGCCGGTCCTACGAGAGCATAGTATCGCGGGCGGGTCTGGTCAAGACTGTCCACGAAGGTTCCAGTTGGGGCGGCGCAGCCTACTTCAAGGCCAAGACCATCGGGTCCCACGCCAGCCGTTTCATCAAACAGGTCCAGAAAGGCTGCCCCGGCAACGACAAGAAGCTGCCCCTCGCCGACTTCGTCAAGCTGACCACCTGGGTCGATGCCAACGCGCAGTACTTCGGCACCTATTACGGGCGCAAGAATCTCCGCTTCAAAAACCACCCCAACTTCCGGCCCGTCCCAACCTTCGCTGAAGCGATCAGCACTGTCTGCCCCGTACCGAAGGAGAAGAGGTAGCCTCACCTCCGGCCCAGGAGTGAGAAGAACGCGCGCAGAAGTGTTGAAAGATGTGATCGCCGGCCATGCTTCCAGCCTGCCCTTTTCTCGGCAGGGCGGCACATTCAAGCAAAGCTTGGACGTGGGCACGGCTAACGGCGTCATCATTGCCCACGCCTCCCGAAAGCCTGCCTCGGTGAAAACACGGAAACCTGACAGCATATTGTTGTATTTAGAACTACAACGCTAAAAGAGCTTAAGTTCCGTCATGTTTGAGTCGATCTGACCTTCAGAGAGGCAAGTAGAAACGAGTTTCTCCGGAGGACGGCACAATGGATGCCAAAGAGTTGAAGAACTTGCGGCGGCGTTTGGACAGGTTTGTCGGTGAGTTCAGCGATTGCATCAAGACGGCGCCCAGCCGCCGTCACCTGCGGACGTATGTGGGCGGACAGGTCGGCGACCTTGAACGCAAGAATGCCGAGGCCATCGCGCTGGCCGCAGGTGTGCCGCCCCGCTCGCTGCAGGAGTTCCACGCGCTCGTCGATACCGATCTGTATCTGCCGCACAGCTGACTCGATGACGCCGAACGCTGCCACATCGCGTTCAGCCGCTGGCACATCGAACGGCTCTTCCAGGACGCCAAAGGCCAACTGGGAATGGACCAGTTCGAAGTCCGCGGATACGTGGCGGTCATGCGTCATCTGATCCTGACGATGGCCAGCCTGCTGTTCCTCGTCGAGCAGACACAGC
>JAUWKK010000118.1 GCA_030614245.1 Planctomycetota bacterium
CGCGCCGAGCTGAGCTAGCGCCACCGCAGGCTCGAAACCACGATGATATACGTCACACACGATCAGGTCGAAGCCATGACGCTCGGCTGGCGGATCGTCGTGATGGACGAGGGAGTGATCCAGCAGGCCGCCGGGCCGCTCGAAGTCTACGACAGACCCAGCAACCGTTTCGTCGCCGGCTTCATCGGCACCCCGCCGATGAACTTCATCGAGGGCGACATAGTCGCCCAAAACGGCAGCATCTCCTTCGACACCGGCAGCACGATGCTTCGATTGCCCGGGTGGATGAAGCGGAGCGCACGGGACTACGTCAGCCGCAAAGTATGTTTCGGCATACGCCCCGAGGACGTCACCAGTCCTGAGCCCGGCGAAAACGCACCGGCAGGCTCGACCATTCCCGCCAAGATTAATGTTGTCGAGCTGCTGGGCGACGAATCCATCGTATATTTCTCAATCGGGAGCCAGGAGCTCGTTGCCAAGATACTCTCCCACCACCGTTTGCACGTGAATGATGAACTGGACATGAGGCTGGACATGGATAAGGCCCACATCTTTGATGCCGACACGGGCGAGAACGTCACGCTCAGGGATCGGCCCGAAGTCCAGTAACCATCATCGTCCTTTCGGACGCAGACAGGAGTGGGGAGCGCCCCGCTCCTTTGCTTTAGGCACGAAGGACTGAAGGGACACAGCTACTATGAGCGCCGAACTGCTGAGGCTGGTTGACAGCATTCATCGCGACAGGGATATCGACAAGGATCTGGTCTTTCAAGCCCTTGAAGATGCCCTGGCCACGGCAACGCGCAAGCATTACGGCCAGCGCGAAGAGATCAGTATCCGGATTGACCGCGAGACCGGTGAGATCACCGGAACCGTGGGTGGTGAACCCCTTGACATCGCTGAACTGGGCCGGATCGACGCCCAGACCGCCAAGCAGGTTATCATTCAGAAGACCAAGGAACTCGAAAGCGACGTGGTCTTCGCCGACTTCGCGGCCAAAATCGGGCAGATAATCAACGGTTCGGTCCAGTGCATCGAAGGCTCCAACGTCATAGTCAGCCTCGGCCGCGTCGAGGGCCTGTTGCCCCGGCGCGAACAGGTTCGCGACGAAACATACCGCATCGGCGAGCGCATCAAGTGCATTATCCTCGACGTCAAGCGCTTCGGCCAGCGCGTCAAGATTCTCCTGTCGCGCACGCATCCCGACATCATCCGGAGCCTCTTCGAGCTTGAAGTGCCCGAAGTGACCGACGGGATCATCGAGATCAAGCAGCTTGCCCGCGAGCCCGGCAACCGCACCAAGATTGCCGTCGTCTCGCACGACATGAAAGTCGATTGCGTCGGAGCCTGCGTCGGCGTTCGCGGCAGCAGAATCAAGAATATCGTCGTCGAACTCGGTGGCGAGAAGATCGACATCGTTCGATACAGCGACCAGCCCGAAGCATACATCGCAAATGCGCTCAATCCCGCCGAGATCAGCAATATCGGGCTGAACCCGCTCACACACCGGGCAAAAGTCATCGTCGCAGAGGACCAGCTCTCCCTCGCGATCGGCAAGCGCGGCCAGAACGTCCGCCTCGCCGCGAAGCTCACCGGCTGGGCGATCGACGTCATGTCTCAGGAACAATACGAGCAGCGCGCGGAACGCACTCGAGAAGTCCTCCTGACGATACCCGGCATCGGCGACGTGATCGCAGACCGCTTCATCGAGGCCGGGTATCACGTGCAGGATGTTGCCCTCGCCGATATTGAGACCATCACGCAGATAAACGGCGTCGGCGAGAAGAAGGCGGACGAGATCATCGGCGTCGCCAGGGACGCACTCGTCATCATCAAGGCTGAAGATGCCGAACGGGCCGCCGCCCGCAAGGCCGCCCAGCCACAAGACGCCCGCATGGCGGCACAGCGGCTGTTCGCAGCTATCGACAATGAAGATCAGCAGCCGGCCGAAGCCGCAGAAGGCGGCCCCGGACACGACGACGAAGCCGCAGCTGAGGCTCCAATTGAGCCCGAATCTGCCGAAAATGAAGAACCCGCCCCCCTGGACGATGACGATACCGGCCAGGGGGGCGAAGGTGCCGGAACCGCTCCCGGCGAGATAGAGGCCGAAACCGGCAACGAGGCATCGCAGGAGACCGAGCCTCCCGCCGCCGACGCGCCTCAAGACTGATCGGCCACGACGAACACCGCAGGAGAGCCGACTTTGGGAAAAGTGCGTATCTATCAGTTGGCCAAGGAACTGGCCGTCACCTCGAAGGAACTCATTGATGAGTGCCGCAGGCTCGGAGTGCGCATACGTTCCCAAAGCAGCAGCATCGACGACAGAACCGTCTTGACTCTCCGCCAGAGACTCGGCGACCAACCTTCCGAACCGGCTGCACCCAAGAAAAAAGCAAAGAAAAAGCCTGCGAAGAAAGCAGCAAAAAAGAAGGTCGTAAAGAAGAAAGCGGCAAAGAAAAAAGTCGCCAAGAAGAAGGCAGTAAAGAAGAAGACTGCTAAGAAAAAGGCCGCAAAGAAGAAGACAACGAAGAAAGCGGCCGCGAAGAAGACGATACGGAAGAAATCAGCGATCGAGGCCGAGCCGGAAGCTGCCGAAGAGACGGCAACGCAGGTTCTCGAGCCTCCGGAAGCGCCGCCTGCGGAAGCGGAACCCGCGGCGGAAGCCGGCGAACCCGTCGCCGAGGCCAAGCCGACTGTTGAAGAAGAACCGAAAGCTGCACCCGCCGCGAAGGCCCGGGTCAAGAAACGTCCGGCCGCAAAGCGGACCAAACCCCCCGTCGAGAAACCCAAGCTCGAAAGGCGCGTTCCATTCAAGCAGGCCATTCCGCCGCGGGATGCCAAACCCTCCGTACTCGAAGACAGGAGGCGCAGGTATCCCCCCAAGAAGGAGCCCGCGAGCACGTCCTGGACCGCACCGCCTCCGTCGCTTCCCGAGGATGGCCTTACGAAAGAAACGCTAACCAGCAGGGGAAAAAGCAGGCGGCGCGGCAAGGGCGGCAGAGCCGGCAGGGACGAAGATGAGATGGATCAGAAGCCGAAAGGGCTGAGGCTTCAGAAATCCGCATCCAGATCAATTCGTGCACTGCCGGACGTGCCCGTGCTCTCGAGGCCGATGCTGCGCGAAGAGCGAATGCGCAGAGGCAGGCCGCGTAGAGCGCGCCGCGGCGACCGACGACGCGCCAAGCCCATTGCCACGAGGCCGCCGACGCCACAGGGCCCGGTTGAAGTGATCGTGCCCATTTCGGTGCGCGACTTCTCCCAGAAGACGGGCATTCGTGTCAACAAGATCATCCAGGACCTCATTGCACAGGGCAAGATGGCTGCAATGAACGACCTGCTAGATGCGGAAACTGTCGCGGAAGTGGCCAACAAAAACAATGTCGAGGTCGAGATCAAGGAGCACGTCAGCCTCGAGTATCTCCAGCAGCAGGAAAATGTGAAAGATGAGCCGGAAGACCTCAAGCCCCGGGCACCTATCATAACTTTCCTCGGCCACGTCGACCACGGCAAGACATCCTTGCTCGACCGCATCCGCAAGACGAACGTCACCGCGAGCGAATCCGGCGGCATCACCCAGCATATCGGCGCCTACAACGTCGATGTCAACGGCCGCCAACTCACCTTCCTGGACACACCCGGCCACGAAGCCTTCACTCACATGCGCGCCCGAGGCGCACAGGTGACCGACGTGGTCGTGCTCGTCGTTGCGGCCGACGACGGTGTCATGCCTCAAACCCTCGAGGCCATCAGCCACGCACGGGCAGCGGAAGTGCCAATCGTCGTGGCCGTCAACAAGATCGACCTGCCCGACGCAAATCCCCAGCGCACGATGCAGCAGCTTGCCGCCGAAGGCCTCAGCCCGGAAGACTGGGGCGGCGAGACGATAATGTGCAATGTATCGGCGATCACGGGCGAGGGCGTCGAGCAGATGCTCGAAATGCTCGCCCTCGAGGCCGAGATGCTCGACCTGAAAGCCAACCCCGACAAGCCGGCCCGCGGCAGCATCATCGAGGCCAACCTCAACGAGGGCACCGGTGTCGGGGCGACGGTGCTTATCCTTGAAGGCACCCTGCACGCCGGCGATTGGGCGCTCGCGGGCACCAGCTTCGGACGCATCCGCTCGCTCACCGATCATACCGGCAGGCACGTTCGCCAGGCCGGCCCCAGCACCCCCGTCAAGATTACGGGCCTCGATACCATCCCGCACGCAGGCGACCGCTTCATAGCCGTCAAAGATCCCCAGAAAGCCAGGGAACTCGCCGACCAGCGCAAGGGCGACGAGCGCAAGCGGGCACTACAGCCGCACCACCACGTCACACTCGAAACACTCTTCAGCCACCTTCAGGTCACAAAAGAAGCTCGCTTCATCGTAAAGGGCGACGTCCAGGGGTCCATCGAGGTCATCAACGAGAAACTCACGGCGAAAGCTACCGACGAGATAAGGGTCAGCATCCTCCATAGCGCCGTCGGAGCGATCAGCGAGTCCGACGTGCTCCTTGCCGACGCATCCGACGCGATCATCATCGGTTTCCACGTGATCGCCAGCGAGAAGATCAAGACCCTTGCCGACGACCTCGGCCTGCAGATCAATATATACCATGTCATCTATCACCTGCTTGAAGATGTGCACACGGCTCTCGAGCAGATGCTCGAGCCGGGGCGCCGCGAAGTCGTAATGGGCCATGCCACAGTTCAGCAGGTTTTCAAGTCTTCAAAGCTCGGCAATATCGCCGGCTGTCGTGTTACCGACGGCGTCATCTCCCGCAACAGCCTCATTCGTGTTGCACGCGACGGCGTCGTCATCAACGAGAGCCGAGTCAACTCCCTCAGGCGATTCAAGGACGACGTGCGCGAAGTTACCCGCGACGTGGAGTGCGGGATCAGAGTTGAAAACTTCAATGATATAAAGCCGGACGACGTCGTCGAAGCCTATCGCATCGAAGAATTCGCCAGGAAGCTCTGAGCCACGTCCGGCCGATCGGGGGACCTCCGTGACCATCGGCAGCATGACGATGAGCTTGATGATACGCCAGTCGCGCACGCTCAAGGACAAGCGCCGCGTCGTTAGAAGCCTCAAAGACCGCATCCACAACAAGTTCAACGTCTCCGTCGCAGAGATCGGGGCGCAGAACCACCACCAGCAGGCTATACTTGCCTTCGCCGTGGTCTCGGGAAGCCGCCAGTTTGCCAACACCGTGCTGAACAAGATCGTCGATCACGTCAGGGCGGTTCCGCCGATCGAACTTGTCGACTACGAAATCGAAATGCTGTGATCGCACCGGGAGACCCCTCGAATGCCATCCCGTCGCATCGAGCGCATCGCCGAAGCCATCAGGCAGAGCACCTCGGAAACCATACTGTACAAACTGAAAGACCCGCGTTGCGGCTTCGTCACGATCAGCCGCGTCGAGGTTACCAAAGACTTGCGCCACGCCAGGATTTACATCTCCGTGCTCGGCGAGGAAGCCGCTCAGCGCACCACGCTCCGAGGCCTCCAGAGCGCCAGGGGATTCATCCAGACCGAACTCGCCAAGCGCCTCACCACACGATTCACACCGCAGATCACCTTCGAACTCGACGACTCGCCCGCTCGAAGCGTCGAGATAAGCCAGCTTATCGACAAGGCCATAGCCGAAGACGAAAGCCGGCATCCCAAGCCCGGTGATGACACCGAATCGGACACCCAAAGCGAACGGACACCGCCCGAGGAATAGAGCGGCGGCCCCAGCCTGCATGCCCCCGCTGCTTCGCAGCGAAGAGCAGACGCCTGCCTTACATGGGGCGGCATCTCTCCGTGGGGCAGGCCATGCCCGACGGGTGGCACGGTCAACCGTCCTCGGTTGGCCGTGGTCTTCTTCCTGCCCCTTTACACGTCCAAGCTCTGCTTCACGTGTCTACCCTGCCCCCGCCATAGGCGGGCGCACCCTGCCGGTATTCTCACCACGCCAAGCTCATGCCCCTTCTCGGCATCCAGACCACCTTATCTGTGTTCGTCAGCGTTCATCTGTGGTTGCCTTTCTTGAAATGCGATGAAACCGCGGATAAACACAGATGCCGATTCTTTTCTTGATAATCAGCGTTCATCAGCGTTGAACTCCACCACCACCTCCTCCTCCTCAGGCGGGCAGGCCATGCCGTACCTGCCCGCCTATGGAGGGGGCAGGCATGTGGCCTATCCATCCTTAGGTTTCCGCAGCCGTTCCAGGCCGTAGTCCTGTATTTTACGATGTAATGTGCGCAGGCCGATGCCGAGAATCTTCGCCGCTGCCCTGCGATTCCCTCCCACTGATGCCAGCGTCTCCCGGATGGCACGCTCTTCGATCTCTCGCATCGTGATCCCTACAGGGAATGTGCCATCACCACCACTGGGGACGGCGGAACGGATATCAGACGGCAGGTCGTCGACGTCCAAGAGCGGTCCGGCCGAACTGATCACCATGTTCTCCACCACGTTTTGCACTTCGCGTATGTTGCCGGGCCACGGATATTGCATCAACAGTTGCATCGCCGCCGGGGTGACCTCGCGTGCCGCCATGTCGTCGGATTCCGGGTAGCGCTTGAAGAATGCCTGCACCAGGAGAGGGATGTCCTCGGTCCGCTCCCGCAGCGGCGGCAGATGAATCGGCACTACCTTCAGCCTGTAGAGCAAGTCCTGGCGGAAGAGCCCTTGGGCGACGAGTTCATCAAGATCGGAATTCGTCGACGCCAGCACGCGGACGTCCACCCTCACAGTCACCGAGCCGCCGACGCGCTCGAACTCCAGTTCCTGCAGCACGAGCAGCAGCTTGACCTGCGTCGTGAGCGACATCTCACTGACTTCATCGAGCAACAACGTGCCGCCATCGGCCAGTTCGAAACGTCCCTTGCGTGCCGAGTAAGCGCCGGTGAACGCGCCCTTCTCGTGGCCGAAGAGCTCGCTTTCCAGAAGCGTCTCGGTGATAGCGGCGCAGTTGACCTTCACAAAAGGCCTGTTGCGACGCGGGCTGAGGTTGTGAATGGCGTTCGCGACCAGCTCCTTCCCGGTGCCGCGGTCGCCGGTGATCAAGACGACGCTCCGGGTCGGAGCCACCTGCCGAATGCGCTCGAAGACGTCCATCATCGGGCGGCTGCGCCCGATGATGTTCTCCATTCCATACTTATCGTCGAGCCGCTTCTTCAGGTCGTGTACCTCGACCTGGAGTGCCTTCGTATCCAGCGCCCGCTCGAGCAGCGGCCGCAGATGGCGCAGGTCGATCGGCTTCATCACGTAGTCATAAGCTCCCTCACGGATCGCAGCAACAGCGGTATTGATCGTCGCATACGCCGTTATGAGCACGACGACCAAGTCGGGATGATCGACTTTGATGCGCTTGAGCACTTCCAGGCCGTCGATGTCGGGCATCTTCAGGTCGGTTATCACGAGATCCACGGACTTTTCATCGAGGATCGCCAGGCCTTCGGTGCCGTTCGACGCGCTCAGGACGCTGTAGCCGTATTCGTCGAGCGCCTCGGCCAGGGTCTCGCGCCCGCTCGTGTCGTCGTCAATCACAAGAATAGTGTGCTGTGCGCTCAATCGGTCCTCCCTTTGCGGAGCAGCCTTTCCAGCCTGCCTGCCTATGGCATGGGCTGCTAATCAACCCGCTAGAATCCCGCCCCAGCGGCCGGGCGCCCGCCTGCCTTTGGCACGGGCTGGTCCGAGACGGATGACGAACTCGGCGCCGCCGCCCGGGGCGTCGCCCACAGTGATATCACCATCGTGCTGTTCGACTATCCGTTTGACGATAGACAGCCCCAGACCTGTACCCTCGGCCTTCGTAGTATAGAAGACATCGAATATCTTCTCGCGGGCGGCCTTCGAGATCCCGGGGCCGTTATCGC
>JAUWKK010000402.1 GCA_030614245.1 Planctomycetota bacterium
TATCCATCGCTTCAGAGCGCGCATTGCTCGGTTCCTCTGCCATGTCAGAAGCCCAAGTGTTTGCTTCCGCCTGTCGGGGGCTTACTTGTGCCTGTGCCTGTCTTGGTCGGGCGCTGCGGCGGGCCTGCTCTCTTGGGCTCGAAGAAATCGACCGCCCCGACCCAGAGGTCGACCTCAAGCCTGGCGGGCTTGCCGGGTTCTTTACCCCTTGCTTGTTCCGGTTCGCGGGCGGCGAGCTTGATGTCGAGCACGGTGTAGAATCTGCTGGAGACGTTGTCGCCTTTCTTGATCTGGCCCTTGGGCTCCTCCTGAGGGTCGAGGTCGCCAAGCGCCTCGTAAGGCTGCCAGGTGGATTCGGTGTCATTGACATCGACGAGACGCAGCGTGTGGCCCTTGTAGGTATATGTGTCCGGGCCGTGGCGTTCACTGCCGAAGACGATGAAACGGGCGATAGCACCGCGGTCGCTGCCGGTGAGTTCCAGGCCGTGCTGCTTGCCGAGATTGATCCTGACGAATGACTGCCGCTCACCCTTGGCGCCTCCTTCCGTATATTCGATGACTTGTCCGTGGAGGCCTTCGAGGCTGTGAATGAAGGCCATTAAGCTGTCGAGCGAGCAGAATACTCTGACGTGAATGGGATAGACTCGCATGAAATGCGGATAGAAGTGATAGACGGGCTCGGTTGTCTTGGGATCGGCCCCCTCGGGCAGCGGCTTTGTTATTATGGCGCCGCGTTTGAACGGTGCAAGCCGCTCGATGAGGTCGATCTCCATTACGCGGGCGTCTACGGCGGCCTTCACGATGTCGTCAACAGCGGCGAGCTGCAGCAGCCATTCTCTGATTTTGTCATCGTTGTTGGCGGGCAGGACTCCGCTCTGGATTTCCTTATCGAAGCCGAAATGCAGTGCTCTAGCAGAGAGGCTCACGCCGCGGACGGCGCAGTATCGCTGGCGGTTTGTCAGTGCATGGCTGAGAATCCGCAGTGCCTCGGCGCCCTTGTGGCCCACCCAACCGCCGATACGGAACGGCTTGGGGACAACCATCGTCATCGCTTTCTTCAAGGCGTCGTGCTCTTCGTGCAACCGGCGATTGTGCTCTTCGACGGCCGCCAGGACGCGCTTCGTGTCCATTCCGCGCCTGGGATAGAGTTTTTCGAGTGTCTTCTTCAGGCCATCGCTCTGTTTTTTTGCTCTGTTGTAATCCCAGCTCTGAAATGACCAGATCACAGGGTCTATCCCGTACAGCGTGGGAAACATCACCAGCAGCGCGACGGCCGCTGTGGCGACGCCGATGACGAGCTTCTTGTTTTCTTCCCAGAACTGCATCGAGAGGATCCTTGTGTTATTGCCGCCTGATGGCGCTGACTCTTACCATTTCGTGCATGATGAGCGGTATTCTGAGAGCAAAGCCGGGTTTCCCACTTTCTTCGGCCACGTGGCGCATTATCTTTGCGTCGCCGAAAACTGCTTCACCTCTGAGGCCCTTCTGCTTGGCGAACGTGTCGGCCCATGCGATAACGAGGCGACGCTTCTCTTCGGGCTTCAGTGAATCATCAACTATGCCCGAGAGCAGAATGAACGGGTCCGGCGGCGGCCTGATGTCTCTCGTCGCCCTGGCGCCGAACTTGCCTTCTGATGAGATCGTGTGATAATCAGGATTACTGTCGTCAAAAGTTTGTAGCGCGGTAACTTTGATCTCCTTGGGGACGGTTTTCTTGATGACGGCAAAGGCGGTGATGAATTGCCTGCCCTGTTGCAGTTTGCGCCTGGTGTATGCGACCTCCGCGGCAATCTGTTCGTTTTCCGCCTCGAGCCGCTGTTGTTTCTGCTTCGCGGAGTTTGCGCTGTTCTGCTTCTCCTTCTGATCGCCGAGGTAGCTCTTGATCTTGCCCGTAAAGTAGATGGAAGATGCTGCAATGAGGCAGATGGCCACGGCGCAACTGGCAGCGGCAGTGTAGCCGTAGAAGCCGTGCTCCATGAAGTGCCGCTTGCTCTTGACGGGTGTAGGTAAGAGGCTCATCCTGACGCAGGAGTCGTCGAGGCGCTGCATTGCGAGGCCGATTGCTATGGTGTAGCAGCCCCTGTCGCGTTTCACTTCGGCGCGCGTCTGGTCGTCGAGCAGGCTGAGGTCGATCTCGGCGAGGGGATCGAATACCTCGACGGGCATCTTGAGTCGGGAGGAGAGGTACTCGGCGAGGCCCGGGAGGTTGGCGGCACCGCCGGTGATGTAGAGCCTGTCGGCTTTCAGGTCGGCGATTCTCGTCTGGGCCCTGCAATACATCAGCGACGACTGGAGCGAGACAAGGATGCTGTGTGCGGCGGCCTCGAGGGCGAGCGAGACGGGATCCTGCTGCTCGGCCGAGCCGTCGGGCTGCCGGCGGGCTCTGCTGGCGTCGTCCTCGTAGCCTAACGCGGTGTCTTCGTCGTCGGGATTGCCTTCGAGCCGGAGCACCGGGATATCGTCGTCTCGACTTTCTTCGTCTGCCGGCTCCTCGTCCACCGGGCCCTCGGCGATCTCCAGGATGGGGATGCTGTCGGTGTCGATGGCGAGGTCGGCAGGGGCATCTACAGGCCCGATGGCGAGGCCGGCCGCGGTGTCTTCGTCCTCGAGACTGCCGTCCACATTGAGTACCGGAATGCCGGCGTCGGGCTGTTTCGGTTTCGGTTTCTTGA
>JAUWKK010000086.1 GCA_030614245.1 Planctomycetota bacterium
ACGTTGATGCCCTTGCCCGCCGTCTGCTCCAGCAGCATCGCCAGGTCCTTCAGGTCGTGGCCGGAAATCAGTATGCACTTGCCCGCCACCGGCGTGATGCGAACCGGCGTCGGCACCGGATGGCCGTAAGCGCCCGTGTTGGCGGCGTCCAGCAGGCCCATGACCTTCAGGTTGATCTGCCCGCACTTCAGCACGGCCGGGACGAGTTGGCCGAGGTCCTTCGCGGCGGCGGTGGTCAAAAAGTCCAACGCCTCGTGGAAATACGCGTAGACCTCGTCGTCTTCCTTGCCGAGGATCTGGGCGTGGTCGGCATACGAAGCCGTGCCCTTCAGGCCGTAGACCAGCAGCTCCTGAAGCCCCGTCACGTCGGGTCCGAGCTCCTCGAGCCGGCCAGCAATGGACACGCCCTCGCCCTGGGCAATGAGTTCATCGAGCGAATCGGCCAGTGTCTCCCCGGCCGGGCAGCCGAGTTGCTCGACCGTCTGCCCCGCGGCTTCGCACGCGCCCTCGTAAAGCGCCCGGGCCGTCGCGAGAATCGCGTTGCCGGTCCGCAGCACCTGCTCGAGCCGCTTGGGGTCGAAGTTGACGTTGGTGATCGTGGTGAAAAGCGCCTCGATAACGTAGACATCAACGTCGTGGTCCTTGGCGCCCAGCTTGCGGGCGCGGTGGGCGTAGCGAGCTATCCCCTTGGCCAGGTGAATAACCAGATCCTGAAGTGCAGCCGTCTTGGGGTCCTTGCCGCAAACGCCGGAAACCCTGCAGCCGGTGCCCTTGGCGGTTTGCTCACACTGGTAGCAGAACATGCTCATCTCGCATTCCTTTCGTTCGTTTATGTCGGGGCGTTGTTCGTTAACGCGTTTGTGTGTTTACGTGCTTACCTGTTTACGTTACTGCAAAAAATACTTGATCACCCGGTCTACCCGCCCGCGCTTTACGAAGTATATGCCTGAAAACTTCATTACTTCGCGGATGCGCCGGCGATATTGCGGTTTGTAGCAGTGGGCGGGGCAGTCCTTGCATTTTGGCTTGGGGCCCATCGGGCAGCGGGCGAGCCGGTCGGTGGCGTATTCGAGCAGGTCGCGGCACTCGTCGCAAAGCTCGCCGTCAGCCTTCTCGGCCTGGGCGTGCTTCTCGTGGCTCTCTTGGCAAAAAACCTCGATGAATCGCGTCAGCACCGCCAGGTCGCGCTCGTGTTTCGATTTGTTCGCCTCCCGTGCCGTCATGCTCAGCTTACCCTCTGGATGGCCCCGTCGATGCCTACAGTGATGTCCGTCATGCGGATGTCCGTCCGCCCGGACGCCGCCAGGGCCGCCTGCGCCGCCCGGACGATGCCGTTGCAGCAGGGCACCTCCATGTGGGCGATGGTTATCGAACGGATTGGGTTATCGGCGAATATCTTCGCCAGCTTGGCGATGTACGGATGGACGTCGTCGAGCTTGGGGCACGCGATGACGAGTGTCTTGCCCGCGAGCAGCCGCTCGTGGAAGTCCGGCAGGGCGAAGCCAACGCAGTCGGCCGCGATGAGCACGTCGGCATCCTGCCAGATCGAACCGGTCACCGGCACAAGCGACAACTGAACAGGCCACTGCCCCAGCCGGCTTGCGGGGGCCGGCCCGCCCGCACCCCCAGGGCCCTGGGCCCCGGGCGCTGGCTGGGCCGGCGAAAGCTGACGCAAACGCATGCCCGGACAACCGCCGGGGGCGTCCGGGCCGCCGTGGGCATAGGCCTCTAAGGCCGTGGCACATGTTTCCCTCTCAACACCCTCAGCGTTCTCGGCGCTCTCTGCGATAGAATGCCTCTTGACTGCATCCTCGTCGAACTCTTCGGCCGGGCGCTCCTCGATGATTATCGCGTCCTTCGGACAAGTCCCCAGGCAGTTGCCCAAGCCGTCGCAAAGGTTCTCAGCCAGCAGGCGAGCCTTGCCGTCGATTACGCGAATCGCGCCCTCGGCGCAGCTCGGCACGCACACACCGCAGCCGTCGCACTTGTCCTCGTCGATCTTCACGATCTTTCGCGTTCGTATGCCGTTCATCGTTGTCCCTTCTGGGGAGCGAATCTCGCCTCAACCGTCACCACATTCTCGGCAATCCGACGCGAACAAACCTTGACCTAGGTCAATTCGGCAGGATTTGTGCGGAAGCAGTAGCGGCAGTTGGCTGTATGGCCATTTCAGTGAGGCTCTTATGAATCTGCTGATCTTGGCCTTTTTCGTCCGATCTATTCGTTGAGCCTGCTGAACAGGGATCCAAACCACCTCTGACCCGCCTCGACAAGAGCATTCCGCCAGCCGGGACCATTTTGGGACGCGGAGGCGGAGACGCCACTTTGGATTGCAGGTGCAGGTGGGCTCGCCATTCAAAGCGGCGGCGTCACCCTGCCGGGGCCTTGGGGTTCGCCACCGCCATAAGAGAAGTCGCCCACAGCCAGTGGGGATGGTGCGAAGCTCAAAGAGCGAGTATTCCCGCCCAATCGGCATAAGCTTCTTACTACTAAATACTTGAACTATCGACATGCGAGGGGGAGGCTTCCTGGTCGAGTAACGTACAATACGGATAATGGCACAACTCAACGCATGTATTGAAAGTCACTTGTGATCGCCGCAATTGTATAGAATAATATGGAGATACAACATCTTGTTTCTACGCCAGTTGTGATGTCTCGTAAATCTATTATGTAGAAGATAATGTTTTGCGCTTGATACCCCTCCATCCCGCGGCTATAATCAACACGGTCTAATTCAGTTGAGAAGAATTATGATAGAAGGAGCATAAGAATGAGTGCAACTAGTCAGATGGCCTCGACACCAACCGTCGAAATCCCCAAAGATGCTGTGCGGAGCCTCAACCGAGTTCTGCGTAGGGTTGTTGAAGGTCTGCGTAAGCCAGTCGTGTGCGCTACGTACAGCCGGATGCACCATCGGCACAGCCGGAGCTAAGTCAGCCGTCCCATACGTTCGGGTGAGAGTAACACTGTAAGGGTGGTAAGCGCAATACTGTGCGATATGCTTCTGTTTATCGCGGAGGCCCCACAACGCCCACGCCATTCAATGCATTCCTTCTCAAAGTAACGAACCACTGCAATTTTGACTGTGGCCACTGCTACTTTCGACACCACGCTGATCAAAGCTACGTTGGAAGACCGCCGGTCATGCCCATCGAAGTCGTGCGCAGTTTCGCGGAAAGAGTGGGGGCGTACGTCCGGCAGGTTGGCCTAGAACAGATCGACGTGCTATTCCATGGGGGTGAGCCCCTGCTTCTCCCGTGTTCTTTTTACGACGAAGTGGTTCCCACCATTCGCAGTGCACTCCCCCCGACCTGTAACGTGAAGTTTGGGATGCAAAGTAACGCCTCCCTTCTGACTTCGGAAGTTATAGCAATGTTGGCGCGACATGGGATATCTATATCCCTCAGCATTGACGGTCCTCGGTCGGCCCAGGACCGTCATCGTCGATTCGCTGATGGCTCATCTTCATTCATCCCGGTTTGCGCTGCAGTTGACCGCCTCATGTCACACCCACTTGGCAGTGACGTTTTTGGTGGCATTCTCGCTGTCGTTGACCTACTTAACGAGCCTGAGGAAACCTACTCATTTCATGCTTCGCTTGGGACACCAGCGATCGATTACCTCTGGCCCGACGGACACCACGACCGCCTGCCTCCTGGCATCTTGGACTATTCCACAGACACTCAATACGCCATGTGGTCCGAGCGCGTCTTTGACAAGTGGTTCCGCGCTCCCGACGAACAGCCGCAGATTCGATTCTTTGAAAACTCTATCCGTCTGTTACTCGGCGGCCAGAGCACCGTCGAGGGGATTGGGGCAGGCGCCTTGTCTCTCCTGACAATCCAGACCGACGGCGAGATACAGGACTCGGACATAATGTCCGTTGCCTATGAGCACGCGGGCCGCTTTGGGAACGGGTGTTATCTGAATTCATCTTCGTTCACAGATTTAGCTGCATCTCGGGGCTTCCACACGCAAGCTGACCGATACCGCAGTGACCATCTCTCGGCCGCATGCCAACGATGCTATTGGGCGACCATCTGTTCCGGCGGCCTCCTTCCTCATAGGTATGGCTCCAGGCATGACTTCGCCGCACCATCAGTATACTGCGGCAACCTATCTCATATCCTTGGGCACATCCGGCGTGCAGTGATTGCCGATGTGCGCCGGGCAGAGTTAGAGCATTCTGGTCGGTCCAACACGCCACCGGATTCCTCGCAGCATTCCATTGCTACTGTCTGTGGGTGCGCTCGTGAACAGGATTGCCAAGCCATACCTTATCCTCCCCCAATCGCAGTCGCTCAACTGGACCGGGAACGAGTCGCAGCCCGCAACGCGGTCTCTGAGCCAACGGCGGACATTATCGTGCCTGCCGAGCCATGCTTTAGGGAGTCCGTTGAGCCGGGCATACGACGGACTGTCAGGTCTCTTGCCCTTCGGCTCGGCCTGATACTATCCAGTTGTCAGGCGGGCAATTTGCCGAATGGCAACATCCGCTATCCCAGCATTGGCATTCTGCCACGATCGCGCGATGAGGCAGCATGGACGCTCGGCTTCCTGCAAGACGTAGCCTCTATAGTGAATGCTGCGTCATCAGCCGGGAGTCACGTGGCGGTAGAGCAACAGGTATCAGAGAGCACCGATTCCTGCCCCATTATCGACATCCGCTTCTTTCCGACTGAATCCACAGTGGACGACAGTCTGCTTCAGGTCCGCCAACAGGTGCTTGAATTTGAACACATACTTGACGGATTACTGAAGCTGCTGCCTCCAGCCTACCTCAGGCCACATCCTCCCCAAGACGTGCAAACTGCGTGGGAGAAAGCTGATAGCGAAGAGACCGCCTCACATGCTCCTCACGAGTTCCGGATCGGCCTGGGGCGGGATCGACGAGAAAGCGATCCCGACTTCAAAACGATGAAGGATGCCCTGTGTAATACCCGTGTGAATGCCCAACGCCTCTCTGGTAACAATTACGTAGTTATCACGAGTGGGGCGCTGTATCCCGATGAGCGGGCAAGCGTCTGTGCGCAGGTCGACTCTGGCCGAGTCACCGTCATGCTTAATCATGCGTGGGCATTACTTGCTTGGATGCGAGCCATGCGAGCGTTCCCGCCCGATCAGTCCATCTGCATTACTCATTTCGACAGCCACTCGGACATGATGGGTCCAATGATCGGGGTTGATAATGCCAATGCGACGGTAACGAACAGATTCACTGCGGAAAGAGCGCCCAGGGTAGAAATGGACTTTTGGGCCAACGCCATTGGCTCAACTGCGGTTGGGCCTGGCTCCTTCCTCTTGCCATTTCTCTATCTGTATCCAGACGCCCGGATACTCAATGTTTCCCCGACAAATGGGAACGCTTCGCAGACAGCGGTCCGTCGAGGGTCGGTTCGCCCTGTCAAATCCTTTGTGTTTCCAGATGTTGAGCGGCCGCTTGAGTTCATCGATGACAACGAAGGCCCGACAAGTTGGGCAAACGTGACAGTTGATTGCGTTCAGGATGTCGACCCACATAGCATATGGATATTGGACATTGACTGCGACTACTTTGCGAATACGTATGATGGGCACATCCATCTTACGCCCGGGGAGCGTACCTACCAGCGCTCATCTTGCGAGGACTTGATCGAGGGCCTGTGTTCAGTTCTCAGCCCAGGCTCGCGGACACCTGACATCGTGACGATAGCTGTATCTCCGGATTTTTGCCCCCTTCTGGTGGCAGCGAAGGCGATTGGCCGAGTTCTTTCCGCGCTGGGCCGGTCACCGTAGAACTGAGCCGATGAGCATCCGGGACGAATAATCGCGAATTGTGGTTAAATGTACCTGCTGGAGATATGCATGGATACCAAGCTGGAAAAGAAGCTGCAGAAGTTCCTGGAACTCATCAACAAGGAGACGGGCATCTCCAGCTCCTTTGACCACAACCATTGCGTCGACATGTTTATGAGCATTTGTGCCGAAAGCATTCCGTTCGATTGCGAAGAGATTCAAATATGGCTGGTTTCGGTAGGCAAGCTACGCCCTCGGGACGCCAGGGCCGTTAAGACAATGGCTGAGAAGTTCCGTGATGGGAGAAGGGTTATGAGGCGGTAGATGCAGTCGCCCTAGCGCTTGCCGACAGTCCGCTCCCTGGAAAGCAAGAAGCAAAGGGACGCCAATGATTAACCTAGGCCGGGCGGCACCCCTAAGCCGCAAGTCCCGACGTACCTTGTGACGGCTTAGGCGTGGCACGAATCAGGCGACGGGCTAGCCCGGTCATAGGCCGCCTTCGGCGAGTTCGGACAGGGCTTGGCGGTTTCGGATTTCTATGTGTCGGCCTTTGACTGCGATCAGGTTGGCGGACTTTAGTTTGGCTAGCGCGCGGCTTAGGGTTTCGGGGATGGTGCCGATCTGCCCGGCAAGCTCGCGTTTGGTTTGTGGGAGGTCAAACTTGTCGGTGCCGGCCTGGGCGGCCAGGCGTAGCAGCAGGCCGGCAAGGCGGGCTGGGACGTCTTTTAGCGAGAGGTCCTCGATTAGCCGATTGAACTCCCGCAGCTTGGCGGACATGCCGGCTAACATTCCCATAGCCAAGTCGGGATTGGCCTCGATAGCTCGGCGGATTTCCGTCCGCCCCACCGCCAGCAGCTCGGCGTCCTCGACGACCTCGGCGGTGGCTGGGTAGGCCGCCCCCGAGAGCACGGCCGCCTCGGCGAACGTAATGCCCGGCCCGTACATGTGCAGTATCTGCTCGTCGCCGCGCGGCGATAGCTTGTAGAGCTTGACGCGCCCGGCGAGGATGAGAAAGAACCGCTCCGCCGGCTCGCCGGAGCCGAACAGTGTCGTCCCGGCCGGGCGGCGGATCGTATGGCACCGGCTGAGGACCAGTTCGACTGCCTGGTCGTCCAGGGCCGAGAATATCGGCATCCGCCTGGCGGCTTCGAGAACGCTATGACGCGGTAGTTGTGCCACTGATTTGCCTTGCGCCACGAATGGCCATAAGTTGAGGCTCTCCATCTGACAAGCTGAGAAATCACAGCCCAGATCAACGCCCTGAGTGTAGTACATATTACCCGGCTCATAGCAGAAGCGCCGCCGCTCCCTGCCAGATCAGCCATCCGCCGGCCAGGGCGAGCAGGCCGTAAACGATCCTGCTGAACTGCACCTGGTTGACGCGGTTGTGCAGCAATTTGCCGAGCAATCCCCCGGCCGCGATGGCCGGCAGCAGGAGCAGCCCGGCGCCAAGCGTGCCCGTGTCGATCATGCCCTCGGCGAAGTACGGGATGAGCTTTGCCTGGTTGGCGATCCAGAAGAACAGCGCCGTCGAGGCCACGAACTGGCCCTTGGGCATCTGTTGGGGGAGCATGTACATCGCGACAATCGGCCCGGCCGCGTGGGCGAGGGTGGAGCTTACGCCCGCGGCGGCCCCGGCGACGGAGCCCTGCCAGAACACCGGCCGGAACATCAGCGGCTTTCCGCGGGCGCTCCGCACAACGTGCAACGCGACGAACGACAGTGCGATTGCGCCGACGCCGGTTTTGAGCCAGGCGTTGGCGGCCTCGGCGCCGCCCGCGGCGCGAAGCTCGCCGATGGCGTGCAGTATGGCCCAGCCGGCGCCGATTCCCACGGCCGCGCCGGGCAGGAGCATTCCCACGGCCCGGAGGTTCCACTTGCCCATCCAGGCCGCGAAGGCGACGTAGTCGGCGGCGATAAGTATCGGCAGCATTATGCCGATGGCGAGTTTGGAGTTTCCCCCGCAGGCGAAGATCATCAGCGGCACGGCCAGCAGTCCGGCGCTTCCGCCGAATCCCGCTTTTGCCATGCTGAACAGCACCGCCGCCACCGAGCCCACCGCGAGGAAAAGGGCCAGGTTCTGCAACTCCGCCGGGACCAGCGACCAGGACAGCATTCTCGTCTCCATCAGAAGAATGGACATTGAAGGCCCCGCCGCAAGCGAAAGCAAAAGGATTCTCATCGCAGAGGACGCAGAGGTCGCAGAGGAAAGGCGAAGATAAGAAGAAATGAGATCCGGCTTTTGTTTCTTCTTTTCTCTGCGCTCTCGGCGATCTCTGCGATGAGAATCGGCCGCTCGCCAGTTTTGCTGGCGGGCCTGTGGGCCGGCGGCTACAATGGGGGCGCTATTGCGTTAACCTAAACTAATACTGGCACCTTGCCTTAGGCGGGCCTTGGCTTTAGGCGCCTGCACGGATTGAAGGATGTTCATACCCATTCGCACCGAGTACCGGATGTCACACCGGCCGTAGGTCAACTACGCGTTGGTGGCCGCCAACGTGCTCATATTCGCGGCGGGCCTTAACGGCGCCAGCGATGTCATTCGCCCCTGGCTGCTGTATCCGAACGATCCGAGGGTCGAGCAGTTCTTCAGTTCGGCGTTCCTGCACGCCGACTTCTGGCACCTGGCGGGCAACATGTTGTTCCTGTGGGTTTTTGGCGGGCCGCTCAACGATCGACTGGGACACGTCGCCTACCTCGCGTTCTACCTGGCCGGGGCCGTGCTGGCCGGCGTCGGCTACGTCCTGCTGGCGGGTGCCGCGCCGGTGCTGGGCGCCTCGGGTGCCATCTGCGCCGTCACCGGGGCATACCTGGTGCTCTTCCCGCAGGTCAGGCTCACCGTGCTGATGATCCTCTACTTCATCACCACGTTCCAGATGTCCAGCCTGTACTTCGTGGGCTTCCAGTTCCTCTATAACGTCCTCATGACGGCCACGGGCGCCGGCGGGGGGGTCGCCTTCGCGGCCCACACGGCCGGGTATGTGTTCGGCATCGCGGTGGGCCTTGCCCTGCTGTCGGTGCGGCTCTTGCCGCGCGACCAGATGGACCTGCTCAGCATGTTCAGCCACGCCAGCAAGCGGGGCCGCTACAGGCGGATGGTTTCGCAGGGCTTCAAGCCGTTCCAGTCCGACGGCCCGGCCCGGCCACGGTTCGATCAGCCCAAGCACGGCCGGTGGGTCGAGGCCCGGAGCGTCCGGTCCGAGCCGTCCGATACCCAGCAGGCGCGCGAGATCGAGCTTCGTCAGGAAATCGCCGCCGCCTGCACCCGTCACGACCTGCCGGCCGCGGCGGAGAAATACCTCCAACTCGTTCGAATCGCCGAGGACGCCGTCCTGTCGCGCCAGGCGCAGCTCGACGTGGCCAACCAGTTGATGGCCCAGGAGCAGTACCCCGCGGCCGCCGACGCCTACGAGCGGTTCCTGCGGCACTACGGCGCTTACGCGCACACGCCCGACATTCACCTCATGCTGGGGCTTGTCTACGGGCGATATCTGCATCAG
>JAUWKK010000233.1 GCA_030614245.1 Planctomycetota bacterium
CCAGATGAACGCAGATGAACGCAGATAAGATGGTCTGGATGCCGAGATGGGGCTCGTGTTTTACGTGTTGGATAGAATACCGGCGGTTGCAGCCCCGTCAGGGGCGGAATAGAACAGCCCACGGCAACGCCGTGGGTAAGGTTGACGAGTGAAATCCCAGCCCCAACGGGGCGGAGTAGTGCAGGGAATCGGCAGGCTGGAAAGCCTGCCCCACGGAGAAATGCTGCTCCATCGACAGATACCGCCCCTTCGGAGCTCTCGGCGGGCCCAACACATACGCGGCTGCTGCCGAACTGCGGCACGCCGTTACCACGGGCCGGGCAAAAAAAACTCCCGCGTTCAACACAAGGAACGCGGGAGCGAGTTGGTCTTATCCAGATTCTTGCTGCCTGAATTACTCAGGCAAGATAGGCGTCAACAGTCTACTTGCGCCGGCGCAAACGACCGATGAGGCCAATCAGACCGCCACCGAGCAACAGCATCGTCGCAGGCTCGGGAATTACGAACGTGATCAGTCCGTCGTCGAAGGTCAACGGATCCAGCTCGAACATGTCGAAGCCGTTCGTCGTCAGACTGTTCGTGAAATCCCAAGCATTGCCGGCAGAGAAATTGCTCTGGCTAACCCACACGCTTGTGCCGGCGGTCGACCAGCTCTCATCCAGGAAGAACGCATAAGTCTTGCCCAGAACCGCATTGGCGTCCACCACTTCGTACGTAAACGTTGCAATGTTGCCGCTCACGTCCGCAGAGGGGATGGCCTGGATTTGTTTTCCACCGGGCAATATAGCCCATATCTGATAATTGCCCTGTTCTCCCCCCATCGCGGGTTGGATTGTGACGGGGTCCACGCCTTCAGGCGGAGGATTATCGATATTCCACTGGTCGACGAGAGCGTAGAGGTCATCGTGGAGTGTAAAACTCTCGAAGACGATGTCCGGCGTGTTAAGCGGCAGGAGCTTAGCCCGCTCGCTCCCTAAGGTGAATTCGACACCAGAGCTCTTATAGTTCGTGCCGGACCAAAGCTCATTACCCACCTCGTGCATGAATCCTTTCAACTCGATGGCGACGAGGCTTGGGATCGTATCCTTCAAGCTAACGGTAAAATGCAGCAGCATTCCATCTTCTGGGGTCACGACGCCAGGATAGTCATTGATGTCTATCGCCGCTTCCATAGCGAAAGCGCCGCTGCTCAACACGCAGATCAGGCCAACAGCAAGCAGTGCCGTCAAGTTTCTCATCACTTGTTTCCTTTCCTTTCGATCTTGTTAAAGTCTTGTTTGGCTCATTTGCCAACTGCTCGGCACGGCGCCGAGCAAGCCGTAAAATATTTTTTTGTGCGCGCTCACCCCCTTTCATAGATCGTACGGTGCAATTTTTCTGCCAATGTCTTCCAGTTGCTTTTTCTCGCGGTTCCGAAGAGTTTCACCGGATACACCTCCGAGACGCAACAGCATGGGACGCTGAACCCCACTTGGGTTCACTCCCTCTCCCAGGGGGCAACTGCTGACCCTGGGAGCATTTGTCTGCGCATATTCAACTCCTCCCAACAGTGGGAGCCCCCCGACTCCACGTGCCAGCTTCCACAACAAAAATCGCGCCTCGTCTGCTGATATATCGTTCTCTCTCCGTGTTTTCAGCCATTTTCACGACCCTTCCATAGCACAGTATACAGTCAGAAACAAGGCACGTCAAGGAAAAAATTTCCAAATTAGCAAAAAAAAATAAAAAAACTTCCAAGGGAGCCCCGCTGGAGATGCGGGCCAAATCTGCTACAATAGCCGGATATGGCCGGAATCCTGTTGATTCGCTGCGCTCGGCGTGTTAGATTTACCTGACAGTCGCAGTGAAATTTTCGCCCCGGAACGTTCCCGACCAACTGTATATTCTCGCGTTCTCTTGCCAGCCACTGAAGCTTGTTGTGAGTTGAAAGCTTGTTGTGAGTTGAAATGTTGCGCGTTTTGTCTGTAGATATCGGCAACAGCACGGCCAAGCTGGGCTTGTTCGTTGACGGGGAAATAGCCGGGACGGCCGTCTCGGTCGTGACGGATCGCGGCATCGTGCTCGCTCCGGGATTCATCGAGATGGTCAAGCGCTCGGCGCCCGTTGCCGTCGTTGCTTCGGTGAATCCTCCCGCAGAAGTATCAGTCGAACGTACGCTTCGTAAGATTGGCGCCTCGCCCGTTCTGAGAATTCGTCGGGACATCCCGGTGCCGATCCGCTGCCTGTGCGAGCAGGGAGTCGGAGACGACCGTCTCGCCAATGCCGTTGCGGCTCACCATCTTGCCGCAGGCGCGGCACTAGTCGTGGATTTGGGCACCGCTATCACATTCGATGTCATCTCGGACTGCGGGGATTTTGTCGGCGGCGCCATAGCGCCCGGCGTTGGATCTTCCGCCCGTGCGCTCAACGAGTTCACTGCAAAGCTCCCGCTGGTCGAGCCGTATTCGCCAAGTTCCGCCATCGGCCGAAACACCACCGATGCCATAAACGTCGGACTCGTCATCGGCCTCGCCGGTCTCATCGACAGAATCGTCCGGCAGATAACTGAAGAGCTCGATGCCACCCCGACGGTCATCGCAACCGGCGGCCACGCTTCACTGCTTGCACCCCATGCGGCAACCCTTGATCGGATCGAGCAGCATCTTACACTGCTCGGACTTCAGTTGATTTACCAGGCGCAGAACCCCTGATATGCCTCCCCAACATGATGAGCAAACGCTTGCCGCCGCCATCACGCCTCCCGGCGAGGGAGGTATCGGCGTGATCAACGTCGTCGGCCGGCGCGCCGTCGAAATCGTCGAGGCTCTCTTCCAACCGGCGCGCGGTGTCCGACTGAACCAGTCACCGCCGGGACGGCTGCTTTACGGCCGAATCATCGACGAAGGCCGAGCACTTGATGAGGCCATAGTCACGATCTGCCCGACAAATGAAAGCCTCACGGGCGAGCCGACCGTCGAGATCAACTGCCATGGCGGCATCGCCGCCGTGAGGGCCGTACTCGCCTCCATTGTCACCCGCGGCGCCGTGAAGGCCGAGTGGCACGAACTCCTTGCGCGAGCGGCCGTTACGGGCTCACTCGACGCCATCCAGGCGGAAGCGATTGAGGCGCTCCCGTCCGCGTTCAGCCCGCTGGCGGCGCAGATGCTGATCGATCAATGGAATGGAAGCCTGAGCCGCGCGATCACGGCAATTGCCTTGCAGTTGCAGGCCGGCGATGCGCGGCAAGGCACTTCCGCCTTGAGCGCGCTCTTGCAGACGTCGGACTTCGGTTTCGCGCTTGTCCGTCCGAGGCGCGCGGTCATCGTCGGGGCTCCCAACGCCGGCAAGTCCACGCTCTTCAACGCCATCGTCGGTCATCAGCGGGTGATCGTCGCTGAGGTGCCCGGCACCACCCGCGACGCCGTCGCCGAGACCATCATCCTTGACGGAATCCCTCTCGAACTCACCGACACCGCCGGGCTGCGCGACACCGACCACGTCGTCGAGGTCGAGAGCGTCAAGGGCACGTGGCGCCGCATCGCGGAGGCGGATACCGTCATCATGCTCTTTGACGGCTCAAGGGAGGCCACACCCGACGGCTGGGCGATCTTCGAGGATATCGATGCATCCTGCATCGTGCCCGCCATCAATAAATGCGAACTGCCGCAGGTCATCGATCCGGACGAAGTCTCGCGCCGCTGCAACTGCACGCCGTGCCTCATCTCGGCGCTCGAGGGAACCCGCCTCGACGAACTCGAAGCAAGACTCATAGCCGACATCCGTCACAGCAGCTACAGCCCCGGAGACGCCATAGTATTCACCGCGCGCCAACGCAATGCGCTGCGAGATGCGCTCGCTCTCCAGCCGGCCGAGGCCGCCGAAATGCTCGAGAGCTCCGTCAAGGGAACGAAACCAGGGGAGAACCGCCAATGAAGAACTTCGATCAACTGATGGAACACGTCGAGAGCCGGCCGCTGCGCACCGTCGCCGGCGCCGTCGCGCAGGACCATACCGTCCTCTCAGCGGCACGTGAAGCACTCGACCGCAACATCGCACGGCTGATACTCGTGGGAGACGAAGATGAGACGCGCAGCATCGCATCCGATCATTCGATCGCTCTCGACGGCCTGACCGTCGTGAACGAACCCGACGGCCTGAAAGCGGCGCGGCGCGCGGTCGAGATGGTCTCATCAGGCGAAGCCGAGATTTTCATGAAGGGGCACATCCACACCGACGACTTCCTGCGCGCCGTGCTCGACCGCGAGGTCGGCCTGAAGGCGAACGTCCTCATGAGCCACTGTTTCATCGTCGAAGTGCCTCGGCTCGACAAGTTCATCTTCATCACCGACAGTGCGATGAACATCGCCCCCACGCTCGAGCATAAGGCCGAGATCGTCCTGAATGCCGTCCACCTGGCGAACATCTTCGGCATATCCCGCCCGAAGGTAGCCGCGCTCGCGGCGGTCGAGCTGCTGAACCCGGCAATGCCCGCCACTATCGAGGCCAGTTGCCTCAAGACGATGTCCGAGCGAAGCCAGTTCGTCCCCGATTGCATCGTAGATGGCCCGCTGGCCTTCGACCTCGCCATCAGCGAGGTCGCAGCCAAACACAAGCGCGTCGGAGGCCCAGTCGCCGGCGCGGCCGACATCCTCCTCGTGCCGGACATCGAGGCGGGCAACATACTTGTCAAGGCGCGCGTGCATCTGGGCGGTCTCCGCGTGGCTGGGGCACTAATTGGAGCCAAGGCCCCCGTTGTACTCACCAGCCGGACCGACAGTGCCGAGGCGAAGCTCTTCTCAGTTGCTTCGGCCGTCTTTATGTTCGATACCAGCAGGCATCTCAGATTGAAGATCGGGAAGGTGCACTACTGAGCGGTCGTCCACTGCCGATGATGCGATTCTGGCACTTCGCAGCCTTGTGTGCCATTTTGGCACCCCATATTATTCAGTGGCCAGTGATCAATCAGCACGACCGCCTCGCGCAAGATCGGGCCGGCGCTTATTGTCGAGCGGCTCTGGCGCGAGCTGGG